>NZ_WFLM01000008.1 GCF_009208775.1 Silvanigrella paludirubra
TTTTTAAAATTAATTATTTATATATAAAAAATTATTTTTTTAATTTTAAAAAAAACATTAAAATTATTATTTTTTTTTTTTTTTTAATAAAAAATAAAAAAAAAAACCCCCCCCCAAAAAAAAAAAAAAAAAAAAAAAAAAAAAAAAAAAAAAAATAACTAAATAATATTATTTTAATACATTGACTTGTTGTTTATTTAAAGATAATAAAATATGATCTTCTCAAGAAAGAAAAAACAAATGAAAGTCATTTCTGTTTCTTTATTATGTTTATCATTTATACAATTTTCAAATGCGAATACAAATAATAACTCTGAAAATTTTGCTAATAAAAAGCTAACATGTGTAAGTATTGAATCTCGTACTCAACCACAAATATTTAAGTTTGGTCTCGTTATTCAGACAACATCAGACAGAACACATCCTCTCGTCAAATATACTTGCCTATAAGCAAAATAAACTCATCCTAGTTTAAAGACACATCTAAAGTTAGATTGAATCAGAAATTATAAAAAAGAATTTAAAATTACTTTTTTTCTAAATAAATATTACCCTTAGGATAATAAGCATATTGATTTTCTGCAGCATCGGGAATCATAAATGTTAAAATAAAGTTGTCTGATACTTTAAAAGGTGGTTTCCAGTCAATGTTGGTCGATGAATCAATAATTACTTTATTTAAAGAACCATTTGTGGCGAAGTTATTGGCAACATTTGTAGCTACAAATGTTGGTTTAGCTAAGTTTTCTGTTTGTATGGATAAAAACACTAATGAATCACCCAAACCTATTTTATTTATTGTCGATTTTAAATTTAAACTTACTGCAAGATTGTTATTCGATGAAAAAAATTCTGAACAATTTTTTATTGGAGCCTTAACAGAATAATATATTTTATTTGGCGGAAAAATACTTAAATTAGGCGAACTAGATTTAAACCAAGAATTATCATCAATATTTAAAGTGCATCCATTTGAATTTTTATTTAAATCGGCAAATTTAGCTCCACAAGAAACAAAGAGAAATCCTCCAATAGTCATTAATATTTTTAGAATATAATTAAAAAAAACTTGTTTCATAAAGAGCCCTTAATTTAATTTAAAAAAAACCATACTTCATCTTCAGTATGAGGGGCAATTATGCAGATTTCAAAGATTTTTTCAACACTATTTTTGAAAGCTTGTGATATTTATTTGAATGTGAGAGATTAAATTGGATAACTTTGAATAAGGAAAACATTATGAATATTATAGTATTTAGTTGTCTTAATTACGAAAAAGATTATTTTAATGAAATTAATAAATCATTTCATAATAAAATTGAATTTGTAGAAAGTCATTTAAATCCACAAACTGCTGTTTTAGCAAAGGGTTACGAGTGTGTTTGTGCTTTTGTAAATGATACATTAAATGAAAAAACTCTAAATATTTTAAAAGAAAATGGAGTAAAATTAATCGCTCTTCGAAGTGCTGGTTTTAATCATGTAGATTTATCTGCTGCAAGTAAGTTAAATATTCCAATCGTTCGTGTTCCGGCCTACTCCCCTCACGCCATTGCCGAACATGCAGTTGCTTTATTACTAACTCTAAATAGAAAAACACATAAAGCTTACAACCGATCTCGTGAGTTCAATTTTTCTTTAGAAGGACTAATTGGTTTTGATCTCTATAAAAAAACGGTTGGCATTGTAGGTACTGGAAAAATAGGTATAGAAATGGCGCGTATTATGCTTGGCTTTGGCTGTGAAGTATTAGCATATGATAAATTTCCTGATGCTTCTTTAAAAAATGTTAAATACGTATCTTTAAAAGAAATTTATACAAATTCTGATATTATTTCACTTCATATCCCTCTCAATAAAGAAACTTTTCACATTATTAATAAAAACTCATTTGAACAAATGAAAAAAAATGTAATTTTAATTAATACAAGTAGAGGTGCTATAATCGATACAAAATCTCTCATTTTTGCTTTAAAAAATAATCAAATAAAAGGCGCTGCTCTTGATGTTTATGAAGAAGAAGAAAATTATTTTTTCTCTGATTTTTCAGAGCATGGAATTAATGACGATATTTTAGCAAGGCTTCTATCTTTTCCAAATGTTATAATCACTGGACATCAAGGCTTTTTAACAAATGAAGCAATTACGAATATTATAGAAACAACTTTACAAAATATTAAGGATTTTGAAACGAATAAAGAATTAAAAAACCTTGTAAAAAATTAAGGTTTTTTTAAATATATTTGAACACTTGACATCCTAAAATAAATTAAAATTATAAATATATCACAATAAAAAATTATAGATCCAGAATAAATTCTGCTACAACAGATAAATTCAAAGCAATAAATTTTTAATCATTATTTAAAATAATTCATATTTTATAAAGAAATATATAACATTAATAAAAAGATAAATATTTAAAAATTAACGGATACCAAATCAATGTTTTTATTAGAAAAACTACAATTTAATCAATTAAGTCAAAATTTAATAAAAAAATTTAAATTAAATCAAAAAAAAGGTTAATTCTATTTAATTAGATTAACCCTTGTTTATTTATTATTGAACAAGAAATTATTGGAATTATTTTTTTTCAATATTGTCATAATTCCAGTACTTAACATCTTCAAATTTAGGACTAATCATTAAAGTATCAGAACCATCAATCACAATTGGATAGATATTTTCAATTTTAAGATTTTTATTTTCCATATATAATTTTGTCAATAATAAATTAGATGATGTAGCAATCATTCTGTCTAATGTATCTTTATCTTTAACATCTTCTGAACTATAAATTTTCTTATCAACTAAAAATTTAGCTATTTTATTATCATCTAAATTTTTCACATCGTTAAAATAAGTATCAATATTTGTTAATGAAAGTGGTTTAATAATTGATGCATTCTGAATCTGATCATAGTTAAACACTTTGAAATCAGGAGAGTACCCATCTCCCTTTGCAATAGCAGGAATTGCCCTGGATAAAATTCCACCAATAACATAATATTTTTTGCCATTTAAGAAGAAATCTTTAAATTTAAGTTCATCTTTTTTAATTTCAGCTTCTATAGCATCATTAACAATATTAGAAGCCTGAGTTTCGTGAGTTATAATTGGATTAAAAGTAGAATCAGAACCTTTTAAATCTTTTGAATATGATGAACCTATACTTGTTTTAATGCTGTAAGAACCCGTTGGAACAAAATCGTCACTCATTTTAAAATCTTTATCAAAAGCTGTAATTTGAGTAGAACCACCGCCCATATCCCAAATCACTGAATTTTGAGGTTCAATCCCTTTGAGTTTAATTACAGGATAAAATCCATAAAGAGCTTCTTCATCTTGATCAAGTCTTTTAATTACAAGACCGTCTGATACTTTTGATAATTCTTTTTTAGCATCTCTCCAGTTTGTAGTAGCATCTCTAAAAGCAGCAGTCATAATTCCGCGCCAAGAAGTTACAGAACAAGAAGCACCACATTCTTTCGCTAATTTTGCTAAACCATCTTCCTTTAGTTTAGTCATTGCTTCTACACCTTTTTTAATTATCTCATCAGATAATTTAGTAGATTTTGAATCTTTTAAATCTTGTGCATATTGAACATTTGCATTTTTTTTGAAATAAGATTTTTCAATTGTAATGTCACCATTTTTACAAACTTTAACAGAAGCTATTTGTAACTTTGTAGAACCAGAACCAATATCAAATCCACCACGAATTTCATTTTTACAGTCGCTAGCAACTTCATCTTTTTGATTTGATGCGTTATTGCTCGCTTTATTATTACATGAAACTAAAATTACTGAAAAAATAGAACCTAATAATACACTTCTTAAAATCATATAAAATTTCCTTATAATAATTATTAAATTAGCCAATAAAAATAAATTAAATATATTAATTAAATAGAATACAGTCTCCATTTAAATAAGATTTGGTTGTTTATTTTATAAAAAATATTATGTCAACTTAAATTCAATTAAATATTTAATGAAAAATTCATATAAAATACATGTATTTTGAATTATTTAATTAATATTGATATTGTAAATATATTTTATTGTTTTAATAATAATATGAATTCAAAAAATATAAATTTATAATATTATTATTAAATAAATTTATAATATTATTATTAAATAAATATATAAGAATTAGTAAATTAATCATTTTTTATGTAACATATTTTTTTATAAAATATGTTGTTATAATCTTTTAAAAATAAGGTTTTTTAAGATTAAAAGAAAAAGCAATTGAAAATCATTATCTTTTAAACTTAAGAAACAGCTAGGTTAGTTATACATGAAGAAAGAAAATTCTTTTTTTAAATTATTTTCAAATAAATTCGTTGCGTTATTTATAAGTCGTATGATTGCAAATTCGAATTCTCTGTGTGAATTATAACTTGGCTAGTTATAGACTAAAAAATGGCCTCATAGGAGTTTTAAAAATGTCACAAGAAAAAAGACTTATTTTAGATTGGACAAAAGCCCACGATGTTTTTCCTATAGAAAAACATCTTTCCAATGAAACAAATAATTTAATTTCTGCAAAAAAATCATTACTTTCTGGAAAAGGCAAAAGCCCTGAATTCACAGGTTGGGTAAATTATGTAAAAGAAGAATGCCCTAACATCTTGTCATCTATCAAAAAAACAGTAGACACCATAAGCAACCACTCTGATGCCGTTGTTATAGTTGGGATTGGTGGCAGCTTATTAGGTACAAAAGCGGTTTATGAAGCCCTTACTCACACCTACGCCTCTATTAACCAAGAATCCTTTCATCGCAAACCGATTTTATTTTGGGCAGGACATCATATTGCTCTAGATGAATTATCAGAACTCCTCGATGCTCTTGATAACTATACCCCAAGTATTATTGTGGTATCGAAGTCGGGAGGCACAACAGAACCCGCATTGGCCTTCCGCATCTTAAAACAATATTTAGAAGATAGATTTGGATGTGACGAGGCGTCTCATCGCATATTTGCAATAACGGACCCACAAGATGGTACTTTATTAAAGATTGCAAAAGAAAATAATTACCCCTATTTTCCAATTCCAAAAAATGTTGGTGGCCGTTATTCTGTTTTCACACCAGTGGGTTTATTACCTCTGGCGATTGCAGGAATTAACGTAACAGAATTTGTTGCTGGTGCCGTCCAAGCATTTGATGATTGTACTTCAGAAAAAAATCATTCCATTGAAACAAATCCCGCTCTTTGTTATGCAGGAATCCGAAACGTTTTATATGCAAATAAATATAAAATTGAATCCCTTTGCACTTGGACACCTAAGGCAAGAGGAATTGCTGAATGGTGGAAACAGCTTTTTGGTGAAAGCGACGGCAAAGAAAACACGGGTATATTTCCAGCAAGCGCTAACTTCACAACCGATCTTCATTCATTAGGACAATATTTCCAAGATGGAGAAAGACATTTATTTGCTACACATATCAAAATTCAAGATGAATATTCTTTATTAAAAGGTTCTATTAAAAGAAAAATAAAAATTCCTGAGTCTAATTTAAAAGATGGTTTTGAATTTTTAGCAGGTAAAGATCTTTCGTATGTTCAAAATGAAGCGCAACAAGGAACGTTTCTTGCTCATTCAGACGGCAAAGTACCAACATTAGTTTGGGAACTTCCTGAATTAAATGCTTGGTGGCTTGGATATTGGATGTACGTAAATATGCTTGCTTGTGGAATTGGCGGATATGCGCGAGGAATTAATCCATTTGATCAACCTGGAGTTGAAGATTATAAAAACAACATGTTTGCGCTTATGGGCAAACCTAGTTATGCTGACAAGGCTGCCCAGATTAAAAGCAGACTTAATACAGGAAATCGTTTACGCTCTTTAGGTTTAACAAGTAAGTAAATGTTTTTAGGCCTTTGAGAAGGGATAATAATGAGCTCAAATATCATTGTTGATAAAGAAAAAGAATCTGCCCAAATTGGCAATATTAACGTAAAACTTGCAAAAGAATATGAAGTAAATGCAAATTGGATGGGAAATGATTTAGCTTCACATCAATTAAGAGCTGCATGGCTAAAATTATCCGAAGATGATCTTCCGATGAATCCTAGGTTAGTTGGAAAACCGGGGGTTGGTAAAACAACTCTTGCTGTTGCTGTTGCAAAAGAACTTCACTCTTCTGTTTACTTAATGCAGGGCACAAGCGATACAAGACCAGATGACCTCATTATTACTCCCGTTATCACTGAAGGAAAACAAATTAGTTATGTAGCAAGCCCTATCGTAACAGCTATGCTTGTAGGAGGCGTTTGTATTCTAGATGAAGGAAACAGAATGTCCGAAAAAAGCTGGGCTAGTTTGGCTTCCTTATTGGATCATCGCCGTTACGTTGACTCTGTTATTGCAGGCTTGCGCATTCATGCGCATAAAGAGTTTCGTTTTGTTACGACTATGAACGACGATTCCAGTGTCTATGATTTACCAGAATATATTCAAAGCCGCTTAAATCCACAAATTTTTCTTGATTTTGCCGATATTGAAACCGAGGCTCGTATCATTCGCTACGCGGTACCTTATTTAGAAGAAAATCTTCTCACTTTACTAGTTAGTTTTTTAGCAATTTCACATAAATATGAAGAGAATTATTCTGTAAGAGATGGCATTCAAATTGCAAAGTATGCACAAAGACTTAAATCATTAAATAAAGATTTAACTTTACCTAAAGCATTAAAAGCAAGTGTATTCTCTATTCTCGGAGAAGACGCATTAAAATATTTTCCACCTGATGAACAAATGCAAAACGATCCGCAATCTTCAACGAGACCAAATTTAAGGCCTGTTTAAGTAAAAAAGCGAAAAAAATGACAAATAAAATTCGTATTAATAAAAATTCAATTAAACTTTCAAAAAATTTTTTATTTGAATTTGATGAATCACAAATAAATAATTTCAGTTTGAACGAAAATTTTTTGGGCTGGGAATATTCAGTTGGCAATATACGATCGGTTGTAATTCAAAAATATTTCCCAAATAGTAATATTATTTTTTATCCCATTACAAAAACATGTCTTCAAGAAAGTGCCATTGTAAAAAATATTGAGTTAGGATCAGACTATTTTTCACATTTTAAAAATGCTCATATTTTAATTGATTTCCCTGAGGAAGTAACACCAATTCTTAGTAGTGTAATAAAAAGCTTTCCTCATTGTGTAACATTATCAACAAAGGAACATCTTGAAAATAAAATCTCATCAAATGAGAATGACACTTTATTAAATAAACTAATTGATGATCCTATTTTATTTATTGAACCACTAGATACAAGAAGATATTTATTAAAATTATTACAAAAGACTTGCCTAAGTGTTCATTGCATTGGCGGAATAGAAAATATTTTACAATGGAGACTTCATAACAATCATTATAATTTAGCAGAATCTCCCCAAACAGAACTCATGATATCTGGAGCGTTAACGACATGGATTCAAAATAATTTAGAAATAGATGAATCTAATTTAATAAAACAAAATCCAAATATTAAAAGTGAATTCGAATTAGCATCAAAAAATATTATTCAATTTATTCAAAAACATCAAAACGAAAAAATCATAATTATTTGTGGATATGAATTGCTGAAATTTTTAGGAAAAAAATTAGGAAAAATAAAAAACAAATCCGAATTTGAAACTATTTTTAATAATAACATATCCTCATTTGTAGATGCAAAAGTAAAACACAATCATAAACAGTTTTTAATATCACAACCTTCCTATGAAACTTTTTCAGAATACATATCATTAACAGGATTTTTTGCTCGTGATATTATTAAAGAAGATCAATTTATTTTAAACTGGATAGATTTTGCTAGAAAAAGTTATTCATCTGCTTTTATCAGAACTTGTGAAAAATATGCGGATTGGACTAAACTAAAAATAAACGCTTCTCAAGAAAGAGATTATTTTCGATTTTCTTATCGTTTAGCATTAGACAGAAATATGCTTTTTCCAAGTATATTTGATATTTTATTAGCAGCAACTTCAGTCATTGATTCAAACTTTGCTTATGAGCTTTTAAAAGAATGCAAAGATATTCCAAAAAATTTACTTTTTGAAAGTACTTTACATCAATTAGATTTACCATTAAATCTTTTTTTCAACCAAACATCCAAAATTAGTATTCAAAAATTTGAAACAATACAAAGTAACAAAAAATTTAATAAAGCTAAAATAAAATCGGTAGATAAATTGAATCAAAACAAATCGACCGATCCCGTTAGTGAAGAAAAATATGCTGATAATCATTGGGTGCATGAAGATCATCCCTATTCTTGCTCGTTTCCAAGTGAAGATATTTTTATGGAAAAACTTGCTCTGAATATTAAAAAAAATATGAGTGATAAATTAAAATCTCAAGAGATTACTTTTCATGAATTACAAACAGATTTTTGTGAAGGTATTGATTTAAGAGAAACAATACGAAATTGGCATAAAGAAAAAATTATTATTAAAGATTTACACAACACGGGAAAACCAGATATCGGAACGGTTGTCTTTAGTTTTGTTGATACATCTCAGGATAATAATTATTCATGGCGATCTTTTTGGCTTGCTGAACAACATGATGATAGTAATTTAATGTTTTATGCAACTCCATTTAAAGATAATTTAATTGGACCTGGAATTGCTAAAAGTGAATTTGGTGGTTTTGCCGTAATTCCGCTTCCAAGTGCTATTGAAAATCCATGGGGAAATCCATTTATTCAACATTATGCTAAAAACGCAACAGAGTATTTAATTCTTGCTGGAGCACTTTCAACAAACCATAAAAGTATTTTATTTATTTCTAATCATCCTCCTTCACAACACATCTCAAAAATTTTAAAACAAAGTAGGAAAAATATCATCTACGCAAAGTTAGATGAATTTCCTCAAGAAGATATTAGAATGGTTCGCACATTTCATATTCTAGCAGAAGCTGGCGTAAGAAGTTATGCTCAAAAGTACATTAGAAAGGACTCCTAAAAATATGTGTCTTCAGGATAAATATAAATTATTTAAGCATTATTATTATTTTTTTAAGATGTTTTGCTTTTCAACAATTTTAATAATAACCTCTTTATCTAAATATACCCTAGCTGCAGAAATTCCAAAATTAACTCAAACTGCAATAATAATACCAGGATCAAATATACAAGCTTATAAATACGATTTATCGAATGGCCTAAAACTTATTGTTGTTCCAGACAAAAGAAACCCAATTGCTACAATCCATTTTATATTAGATGCGGGAAGCAATCGTGAAAGTAAAGGAACAACGGGTTTAGCTCATTTTTTTGAACATATGATGTTTCGAAAAACCATTGGTACACCTGAAGGAAATTACGATAAAGTATTAAATTCTGTTGGTGGAAGCGGAAATGCGGGGACAAATGATTCCTTTGTTACCTTTTATTCTAGTTTTCCAGGCCCTGCATTAGAAACTATGCTAAAATTAGAGGCTGCTCGTTTTCAAAATTTAGATATTACAGAACCTTATTATTCCATTGAAAAAGGCGCTGTTATATCTGAAAGAAAGCTTAGAGTTGAAAATGATCCTATGACACGTAGTAATGAACTCATAAGAGCAATTACAGAACGAGACACACCTATGGAATGGATGACCATCGGTTCAAAAAAAGATGTTGAAAACATGAGTATTGATGCTGCTAAAATATTTTATAAAAATTTTTATACTCCAGATAATACATTAATGATTGTTGGTGGGCCTTTTGATCCCAAAAATGTTGCTACTTTAGTTCAAAAATATTTTGGTGATTGGAAAGGAAAACTAAATATTCAGCATAACAAACTTCCTAGTGATTATTTTACAAGAGATCTTGGTAAAAGATTTATTTGTAGTGCTCCTGTATTTACAAAAAAATATAAAATTGTTTATCCATCTAATACCTCTAATATAAAATCCATAATTTATTCTTTAATTTTTCAATCACTTTTAGATGATAATATAAATGGAACTTTTGAAAGAAGATTATTAAAAGAAAAACTAACTACAGACTTTAATTTTTATAAAGTTTACTGGCAAAATCAAAACAATCCACTAATCGTAAATTTTTCATTATCCAAAGATCAAAAATTAGATCCAGTTTTAAAATTTTGGGAAAAAGGAATTGAAGAAGTTTTAAATAAACCAATTAGTGATAAAATAAGAAGACAAATTTTAAAACAATTAGCAGTGTCTAATGCAGAAACGGCAGAAAAAATGACTGGACTTGTAAATACAATTCTTGATAATACTTTTTTCTTAAATGACTTTAACTCGGCAGGACAAGCTGAAAAAATTGTGAAATCAATTACAAATGAAGCTTTTAGACAATGGGTAAAAGAAAATTTAGGTTTAAATAAATTTTATATAACTGGAGTTGTAACACCGAATGAAGCTCCTTCT
This sequence comes from Silvanigrella paludirubra, assembly GCF_009208775.1. Classification (NCBI taxonomy): domain Bacteria; kingdom Pseudomonadati; phylum Bdellovibrionota; class Oligoflexia; order Silvanigrellales; family Silvanigrellaceae; genus Silvanigrella; species Silvanigrella paludirubra. The sequence continues at coordinate 10,431 of NZ_WFLM01000008.1, forward strand.
TGTAATGATTTTTATGCTGAATATCAAAAAAATAAGGAAGCAAAAAATGTTCCCGCTAAATAAAAAATATTTTTTTAACACATTACTTATAAGCAAATTGTTTTTATTAACCTCAATTTTATTTAACAGTGCTTATGGTCAAGAAGCACTTCAATCAACAAGACCAATTGTTTTTTCTAAACCAACAGAATTAAATTGGAGATCCATTACTTGGCCTAGTATAAATTACTCAAGAATACCTGTTGATGGTGGCGCAGCTATTTACACACTGCCTAGTGAGTCCGCACTTAAATTTAAAATAAATATTATATTACCTGGCGGTGTTTATTCATTACCCAAAGAAGATCGTCCCTCTTATGGGGCAATGGTTGACCTACTTGCTTATGGAGGAATAGGTAATTTAAATTTTGACGAATTGCAAAATTATACAACAGAATATGGTATTAATTTAAAAACATCATTACTTGCAAATGGCCAAATTATTATTTCTACAGATGCACTTACTCAAGACTTTTCTCGAGTTATTGATTTATTGACAGACATTATTTTAAAACCTCGTTTTGATAAAGCAGCACTCCCGCTTTGGAAACAGCAATCAAATGATGCTTTTAAAAATCTTCTTGACTCTAATACATCAGAAAAACAATTTCGTTTTATAGATCAACAAGCTAATTCAATGATATTTGGCAAGGATCATTATTTTGCAACAACAATTGATCGCTCCTCACCAAAATCAATTGATAAAATTAATTATGATAAAATAAAAGAACTTTATAAAAAAACAATTAGTAGAAATGGTTTAAATGCTTTTATTTCTGGATCTTATTCTCAAAAAGATTTAGACAAATTAAAAAATTTAATTTCAAAAATTCCTTATTTAGAACCTTCTATTAGAACTTGGTTACCATCAAGAAATATAGAAAATACAAATTTAAAATCAATTCGTACCGAAATTATTACTAAACCTGATATGAGCCAGTGCAATATTTCTTTAAGATATTATTTTCCTAAAATTGGAAAATTAAATTCTATCGAATCAATACAATTCGATATATTAGAAGATATATTTTCTTCTAGTGGAGGAATTGTTGGAAATGATAGATTTTCAAAAGCACTAAGAGCGGATTCCGGCATAAGTTATTCACCACATGCCTATTTCAACGAAACCGTTCTTTATCCAAATACAGATATTGGAATGTTTAGCATGACTTTTCAAAGCCCAAACGAAAGAATTGCAGAAGCAATCCAACTGGCAACAAAAACCTGGGATGAATTTTTAAAAAATGGAATCACTCAAGAAGAACTTGATAATTCAAGAACCTCTCTAATAAATAGAATGCTTGCAAGCGAATTAACCGTATTTAATCGTTCCGATGAACTTATGGGACAAATATTAAGAGGTCTTTTGCCAAGTATTAATCCTATTGAATTTAATCTTGCAAAGCTAGATAAACAAAGAAACTTAGCAAATATAAATGATACTTTAAAAAAGCTTTCAAAAGATTCCATTTACCCAGTTCTTGTTATTATGGGAAATCCTAACGCAGAACAAATTAGTCAAATTAAGAAAATAAATAATATAGAAATTGTTAATTTAACTGATTTAACAACATTAACAAAACAATATTTAAATTAATGAAAGTGGAGAAATAAGTATGATTAAATCATTTTCTGTTTCATCTGGTTCTGCAAACGATTTCATTCAAAAAGTAACTGAATCTCTTTCTGGGAGAGAGCTTGGAAAAATTGCAAGTGTTACATTATCTGGTGAAAATGTAATTATTACATTTTCTAAATTAGGTAAAAGTGAAGTTATTTTTAATTTGAATAAAGAAACAAATGGTTTTAAATGCACCCATTTTTCTGAAAAAATATCATTCACCCATAAAGCCTTCCGATCAGATATTGAAGGAAAGCTATCAAAAGTATTAGAATCAAATGGCGCTAAAGTAGAAATATAAGTAAAAAAAAAGAGTGAACATCTTAGCTTTCCATTAGAATATCAAAAATTATCAAAATTAGAATAAATAAACAAAATTAATTTTAAATAAACATTAAAATACATAACCATTAATAAATATTAGATAAAATTTGCAAAATGAAAAAATTTATTGTTAATATCCAATCGGATTTACTTTTTTATAGATAAAGGATTTTGTTTTATGAAAAAAGTTTTTTTACCGATTGTCGTTTCGTTATCATTTTTAAGTTGTAAAAACGACTCAAGCGAAGAAAATTTAATAAAAGAGAATTATATTTCAAATAGAGCAATTTTAAGATACTCAGCCGTAGGATCGATGAATGTTGATATTCTATGCCCTAAAGTATTAAAAGGCAATAAGGATTGGAGCAGCAAAAATGTTACTTTTAGACAAAATTCACCCATTTATTTAATATCAAATGTAAAATGCTCAATAACAATTAATACATATACAACTGCTAATGGCGTTACCTTGACACCTGATAACACTCCCGCTGTCTTAAGTTTAAATTCATCTGGTTCAGGAAGTTTTGATCATGTTTATTATCATGATGGATCTGGAAATCATGAATACTTATCAGCAAGCGCATTAAATTATGAAATTTATGTGTATGAAAACTCTAGTTTTCCAGTTAAGGAAATTGATGGATTATTTGTAGATGCAAATGCAAATTTGAAAGACATTTCTGTTCCACTTCATAGTTCATTCGTAATCCCATTTAAATTTTCTTCTTTTGCAAATTTAACAATAAATTCCTTAACAGTAAAAACAGATGGATTAAATACTACAATTGGAGCAGGAGTAAATGACTGGACAGTTTCAAATATTAATAATTGTACAAACTTTACAAGCAATTGTTCACTTAGTTTAAAATATTCTCCAACAAAAGAAGTCAAAGAATTTGATGATGATAGTGAACTTAATATTGAATATAAAGTAGCTGGCACAGCAGACATTATATCTACTTCTGTTCCTATTCGTTTTAAAACTAAATAAAATATAAAATATCTGATTCTCTTGTCTGCCCCATTGATTGTTCGCTCAAAAACATAAGCATTAAATTTGCTAAAAGGAGACATTTGTATGAAAAAACTCATTGCACTTGCATCTATTGTTGTTTTTATTTCTGGTTGTGGAAGAAAATATAGCAGAGATTCTTCATCTGCTTCTTCTGAATCGGGCTCTGGAGATTTAGATCCAAGCAAATTAACAACAGTAAACATTAAAAATTTTAATTCAAGCACTTCAGACTTTACTCAATTGATTTTGGATTTAAAGTGCCCTAATGCCCTTCCTGGAAACAATGATTGGAAAGAAAACGGCGTTACCGTTACAAATGCAAATCCTTCATTTAACCTTGTAAAGGGAGTTGCTTGTACAATAACACTTCAAAATTATACGGATTCGACTCAATCATTTACCCCAAAAGCGGCTCCGCTCATTTTAAATATTTCAGAGGTTGGCATAGGAACTTTAACAGATCCTGCTGTGGAATATTCAAAAAATCCCTCTGATAGTAAAACATGGTACTTTGCTGCAAATACAACAACTGCCTATGCTGTGGTTTTAAATTTTGGAAAAGATCCAGACAATGTGATATCAGAAATTGTAAATAAAGAAATGAAACCTATTTCAGTGACTGCGGGACATGGAGAGATGCCTCCTACTGTAACTGGACTTCAATTAACTAAAACCCTAAAAAGCAACGGTATAGATCCAGAATATTCTTTATTTGGTAATGCAACAAACTATGATTCTTGTAAAGTATTTAAGTTATCAGACTTAACAAATTATGATTATAAATCTATAAATACGGTATTTAACGGATCAGCAGGAAAAAATTGTCCTGGAAATCTTCTAGATGGGACTCAAGGAAATTGGAGTCTAACCGCTAGCAATGAAGGAGGTATCATTATTTGGGCTAAAACGGGATCACAATTTATTGGTTACACCTATGTAAAAATCAATGCAAATCTATAAATAAATAGTTAAAATGTTTAGTTATTCTTTAATTTAATTTCAGAAACTAAAAAGCTTTCAATTCTATTTACCTTAAAGTCATATACATAAGGCTTCACTAGATAATGATTTACAAGACTGAATATTGGAATAATAGGTAAATCTTCCATTAAAATTAGTGAAGCCTGGTGATTTAGTTCTTTTCTTTTAACAGGATCAATTTCATTCATAATTTCACTTACAACATAATCATATTTTGGATTTTCATAATTAGAAATATTTAATTTATTTGAACTAGTGTGATTATTAAAAAAATCGTAGATATCATTTATATTTGCAACTGTCTCAATCTTAATCACTTGAAAATTTTCTGTCTTAGGGTTTTCTATAATCTTAAACCAATTTTTAAATTCAAATTCAGTTTGTACTCCTAAAATATTCCGCCAACAATTTGAAATATAATTTGCAACATTTCTATCTAATTCTGATTTATAATAACTTACTTTTATTTTTAAGGGAGTTTCTTTAGAAAATCCAGCTTCAAGATAAAGTTTTTTCGCCTCTTCAATTTGTTTTTCTCTAGTCCAATGATACCAATATGGATATGCTGGAAAGTCATTTTTTAATCCATTAGGTAAAAAATGATAGAGAGGAATTTGTAAATTTTTATAAACAGTTCTATTTAATTCCTCTCTATCTATAGCAATACTTAAAGCCTGTCTCAATTTTTTATTATTAAAAGGTGCTAAAGAAGTATTAATATAATAAAAATAGCCTCCTAATATAGGAACTTTAATAATTTCGGATGAATGAATATTTATGACTTCTTTAAATCCTTCTATTTTTGCATCACTAATGATATCTATTTTTCCATTTATATATAATTTATATAGCTTATGAAAATCTGAAAAATAATAAAAATTTACTTTATTTATAATATTTTTACTTTCATTCCAATAATATTTATTCTTAATTAAAGTTATTTTTTTTCCGTTTTTAAATTTTTTTAAGACATAACTTCCATTACTAACAATATTTTGAGGTAAAATAAATTTTTCTCCATATTTTTCTACATTTTTTTTCTGAACAGGAAAGGTTACGGGTTCAGATAAACTTTCAAGTAAAATAGGAGTAGGTTTGGTTAAATATATTTCTAGTATGTTATTATTTATTGCTTTAACTCCGAGAGAAGAAGCTGGTTTTTTTCCCAATAATATTTCTTTTCCATTTTCAATAAATTCTGATAAATACGTATTTCTATGAAAAACATTTGCACTAAATATTCTTTGAATAGAATATACAAAATCATGTGCTGTTAGGTCAGAACCGTCTGACCATTTCATATTTTTTCTCAAATAAAAAGTGTAAGTTTTTCCATCTGAACTTAAATTCCACTTTTCAGCTGCTCCAGGAACTATTTTACCGGCACCATTTAAAGTAACAAGACCTTCAAATATTTGTCTATTAATTAAAGAACATATTATTATTTGACATTTTTGAGGGTCTCCTATTTTTAAACTATAAAAAAAACCAATATTTAATTCAGATTTATTGTTATTTAAATTATTTGAATTTATTATTGCATATGATGACATGTGAATAAGAAAAAATAAAAATAAGATAATTTTAAATTTCATAAATGCAATTCACTCCTGAATAAATATACTTTCATTTGATAATTCTTTTTTTTCTAAAATCTCCATAAGGTTAAATTTTAAACTTGAGTCTCTTACTTCCTTGAGTTATGAGGAATTCTTGATTTCTTGTTTTGCCCACTTAAGGAGAAAAACCAATGGTATTCGCATCTTCTGCAATTACAATCGAATGGAACCGCAATAACCTCATCTTACGCAGAGGCGCTAGTCAAATATTAATAAACGCTGAAAATGTTCAAAGCTTACGCACTCAAGAGTCTGAAAATTCATTTTATGAGTTTTTCCGTTCTAAAGCCCTTGAAAATAGAGAAGCTCGTCGCGTATTTACATCTTGGGAACGTAAAGACACAGAACTTTTAAATAAAATTTATAAAGAAATGATGTCCTAACTAAAAATCATTGTTATTTTATAAAATCAAAATATTCTATATAAATAATTTCAATACTTTACAAGGTGAAATTGATGACTCTAGAAACACCACAAACCACTAATGAATATGTAAACATAGCCTATTATAAATTCGTTGCAATAGATGATCCAAACCAACTTCGCAATGAGCTACTAACATGCTGTAATAATTTAAATATTAAAGGAACAATCTTACTTGCAAAAGAAGGAATAAACTCTTGTTTAGTAGGATCTGCCGAATCCATAGACTCTTTTATACAATTTATGCATAACAAGCCCTTTTTTGCTGATATTGAATTCAAAAAAAGCTTCAGTTCCCATATACCATTCCGTAGAATGCTCGTAAAAGTAAAAAACGAAATCATTCCTATGGGTATGGACTCCATCCAACCAGCACATTTTACAGGAAAATATGTAGAAGCACTCGAGTTAAAAAAATGGCTTGATGATGGTGAAGATGTTGTTATCCTTGATACAAGAAACGATTATGAAGTAGAATTAGGTACATTTAAAAATGCTATCGATCCTAAATTAACTAAATTTCGTGACTTTCCTAAGTGGATTGAAGATAATTTTAACAATTATAAAAATAAAAAAGTTGTCACATTTTGTACCGGCGGTATTCGTTGTGAAAAAGCAACCGCATTTATGCGCCAAGAAGGCTTTGAAGAAGTTTATCAGCTACAAGGTGGTATCCTAAAGTATTTTGAAGAAACTCATAAAAAAGCGCCTCATGAAGACAATCACTATAATGGAGATTGTTTTGTATTTGACTATAGAGTTGCAGTAGATAAAGCATTAAATGAAACAAAATATGAAATTTGCTATTCTTGTTGGACTCCTTTAAATGAAAATGATTTAAAAAGCCCATTGTATAAAAAAGATATTTATTGCCCTCGTTGCTATGAAAGGCACAATCAAAAAGAGGCTCAACGCCAAAATTTAATTCGTGAAAACAATATGAAAGCTTTACAAGTTAGACAAGAAAGAGCCAAAAAAGTCAAAGAACAATGGGAAAAAGGTTTATTAAAATAACTTTTTTTAATAATATTTTGCACTTATAAAATATTGTTTTTCTTACAATACTTTAATAATATTTTCATGATTTTTTCATCCCTTTTTAGCTATTTTACAACTGAAGTTTAATTATTATTTTGATTATTTTTAGTTAAATTAGCTTAAAAGGGTATTTCGTTGATAACAACCTATCATTACAGAATTAAAGATTCAGGAAAATCGGGAAGGGCTTTAAAAAAAATGTCCTCTTCTGTTAATTTTGTATGGAATTATTGCAAAAATACTCAAAAAGAAGCTTTAAAAAATAGAACAGTAAAAAAAATAATAGATCCTTTAAGTGGGAAAACAATTTTTGTTCCTTATTTTTTCACAAAGTTTGAAATGAACTCTCTTGTTTCTGGAAGCTCCAAAGAACTTGGAATTCATTCTCAGACAATTCAGGCAATATCAGAAGAATATACTACAAGAAGAAAACAATTTAAAAATATTCTTCGCTGGCGTGGAAAAAATTCTTTAGGTTGGATTCCATTTAAAGCAACAGCGATAAAAATAAATCAGGATAAAGTATCATACCATAAAAACACATTTCGATTTTGGAATACAAGAGAAATTCCAGATGATGCAATTATAAAATCTGGTTCTTTTGCGCAAGATAGCAGAGGAAGATGGTATTTAAATATCACTTTTGAAACTAAAACTAGTCAATACTCTAATGAAAATTTAATTGAAAATGGTGTTTTCATAGATTCAAATCATTTAGCAAAATGTTCTAATGGAATTAAATTTGATAGGCCTAAAATATCAATTAAGTATGTTAGAAAAATTAAAATTTCTAACAAAATAAAAAAGAATATTTTAATGAAAAAGTCAAAATTGAAACTAATAAAAAGAAAAGCTCCAAAAATTAAGCAAGAAAAAAATTTAAGAGCCAAATTAGAAAATATTAAGTTAGATCATTTTCATAAACAATCTACTAAAATAATCAATTTCTCTTCTGCTATTATAACGAATCAGATTACAGCAAAAAGAAAAAAAAGTTATAAAAATAATCATTTTATATCATTTGGAGCTATTTCTAAACCTTTTCAAAACATGCTTTGCTACAAAGCCATAAGAGCTGGCAGAACATTTAAAGTAATTCCTGAAAAAGATCTTATTTGGGCGTTTTCAAAGTGTTGTTCATCACAACCACGGACCAATTTAAGGATAAGAGTGTGGAAATGCAGGGAATGTGGAAAAATAAATCATTTTTCCACAAAGGCAGATAAAAATTTATTATCTGTTTACAAAAACCCACTCCGTATCGGGCATGATACGCCAAGAAGCATTTAAGTTACCTTAAATGAGATGGAAACCATTTTATTTATATATTTTTAATATTTAAATAAAAAAGGGGATGTCAAGTAACATAAAGAAAGTTAAATTGAAGTAACATAATTTTTAATTTATTTTTCTCTCTTCTAAGTAAACACCTTTGAGTGAATATTTATCCATTGAATTTTTTTGAAACCCCACTACATATGGTTTTTTTAAAAAAGCAGAGGTATAACTATAAATAGGTGCAATCGGAGCATCTTCAGTTATTATTTTGGAAGCATTTTCTAATAATTCTTTCCTTTTTTGAGGATTCATTTCTTGGAGAGCTTGGTTTACTATATTATCGTATTCAGGATTTTTATATTTGGGATCATTTGACGGATCAAACGAACGATAAGGAGCTAAAAAATCTGTAGCATCATTAATATTTGCTATATTTCCAAGACGTAAAACTTCAAAATCTCCGTTCGTTCTTTTATCTAACATTGTTTTCCACTCTTCATTTACCGTAACAACATTAACTCCTAAATTATTTTTCCACATGGATGCAATAGAAGAAGCAATTTTTTTGTGAGCTTCATTTGTATTATATAATATATGAATGGTTAAGATATTTGAAGGAGAATACCCAGCTTCCCTATATAATTTTTTTGCTTCTTCAATTTGTTTTGCTCTAGGCCAATCTTGCCAATATAATTTATTTTGGGAATAATTTTTTAAACCGTAAGGAATGAGATCATAAAGAGCTCTTTGTCCTTGGCCCATAACAGAGTTTGCAATGATTTCTCTATCTATTGCTATGCTTAATGCTTGACGCAATTTTTTATTATTTAAGGGTGCTTTTTGAGTATTAAAAATATAAACATAACTTGCTAAATAGGGATGATTGCTTAATTCTGAACCATATTTCGCTTTAATTTGCTTAAATTTATTTATAGGTATTGTGCCAGTTATATCAAGTTGGCCTGTTTCATACATTGAAAATTCAGAGTTTTGATCGGTTATTGAATGAAAATTTACTTTATCAATTAATATTTCTTTATTATTCCAATAAAGTGGATTTTTTTCTACTGTTACTTTATCTCCAAATTTTCGATAAATTAATTTATAGGGTCCATTTGAAACCAAATTATTTACTTGAGTAAATGAATCTTTATATTTCTCTAAATTTGATATTTGAACAGGAGAAGTATTAGGAACTGTTAAATTTTCTAAAAAAGATGGAATTGGTTTAATTAATTCAATTTCTAAAGTAACATCATTAATAGCTTTCACACCAAGTGTTTGAGGTGTTTTTTTTCCTTCTGTAATTTCTTTTCCATTTATAACAAACTCTAAAAGTGATGCTTGATCCGATGCGATTTTGGGATCCACTAACCTTTGAAAAGCAAAAACAAAATCTTTTGCCGTTAATTTTGTGCCATCAGACCACTTCAAATCTTTTTTTAAAGTAAAAACATATTTTTTTCCATCCGCACTAATTTTCCAGCTTTCAGCTGCGGCAGGAATAATGTTTTCTTTTAAATCTGTCGTTACTAAGCCTTCAAAAAGCTGTCTAACAATAGCAGAACAAGTGGATTCATTACATTTTTGGGGGTCTAGAGTTTTCGGATCATCCAAATTTCCAATATTTAGAACTTGGTTTTTGGCTAATTTTATATCTTTTGATGCCGCAAAAATTGAATTTGCCAAAAAGACGCTTGCCATAGATATAGCTATATTTCGAAGTATCATAGATCCTCCTTAGGTAAAATCATTCATCTGTAAACCTGGATAAAAATTATATCAAAAGGAGTAATTACTATCTAGTTCATTTAAATATTTTATGTATATTATTGTATCCTATTTTTGATAATTTTCTTATCAATAAATATAAAAATTAACAACAAACAATTTTTCTATTTTAATTTTAGCATGATCCTCGAAATTTAGGGTATGAAATTTAAGAATTCAAATTTATAGTTTAATATTTTTGTTGCAAAAGAAAATAGACAAATCATTGAATAGATATTAACATTGAATTCAGCCAGACTCAGAGTTTTATCATAAATTACAATTAAAAATTGATGGATTAATAATAAATATGATTGATTTTATTTGCATAAAAAATTTAGAAGTTGTATACCAAGTCAGAAAAATAACAAATCACACTAATTTTAAACAAAAATTAATTCATATTTTTAAATCAGAATATGAATACAGAACAATTTTAAATAATGTTAATTTAAATTTAAATAAGCCAGGAATTACTTCAATAGTTGGAAAAAATGGATCAGGTAAAACAACTCTAATAAAGTCAATAGTTGGAATTATTTCTGCAAAAAATGGAGTCATTTCTATTTTTGGAGAAAACATTTCAAAAAAACACTTTTTAAATAACATTGGAGTTATATTTAGTCAAAAAAGTTCATTATTTATGGAAAACTCGTTAATTGAAAATTTACAAATGACTCTTTCTATATATAGAAAGAGTCATTCTATAAATAAAGAAATAAATGATTATATAAGTATCTTTGATTTAAATAAAATTAAAGATAAAGCTATAAAAACTTATTCTTTAGGCGAAAGAATGAAAGCTGAAATTGTAAATTTATTTTCATATAAACCTAAGCTTTTATTTTTAGATGAACCAACAATTGGATTAGATCTTCAATCTCAAAAATATGTAAGGGATATGCTAAAAAAATATATCAATGAAAATCAAGCTCATGTTCTTTTAACTTCTCATAACTTAAAAGACATTCTAGAATTATCTGATGAAATATATTTATTAAATGATGGATTATTATCTAAAACCTCAATAATGAATTATAATAATGAAAATTTGGAATATTTAGAGAGAATTTTATGCTAAGTTACATCTTTTTTATAAAAAATTCTTTTATTAATTTTTATCGTAATAAATGGTCTTTTTTAGGTATAATTACATTCTTAGTAATTATGTATTCCATTGAAGGATTTTTTTGGTATGGATTTTATAATAACAGCATAAACAAATTATATTCTAAAAATAGCATTATATTATATATTATGATTGCCTTAACCATGCACCAAATTGTTTCTTGTGTGGGTAAGCCCGATCAACTTTCCGAAGATATAGAAACAGGATCAATTGATTATTTTATTCTAAAACCATTAAATTATATAAATATATTAGTTTCTATTCATATAGGTTATGTAATAGCTAGATTTTTAGCATTATCTCCAATCATCTTATTTATTTTATGTTTAAATTCAATTACTCATATATTCATAAAAGTAACTCTACTTTTTATATTTTCAGTATTATGCGGCATTTTAAATTGCGTTATAAATATATTTTTATCTTCATTCACCTTTTTTTATAAGGATAGTTATGGTTTTGTCGCTTTAAAAGAAACATTATTTTGGATTTTATCAGGCTCATTAATTCCGCTCGATATTCTTCCTTCATATATCCAGAATATAAATAAATATTTGCCTTTTGGATATATTATATTTTACCCTATTCAATATATTTTGAATAATAATGAAAACATATCATTCTTATTATCTATGATACTTATTTGGATCCTATTTTTTCATTTTTTAATTAGCAAAATTTGGAGAATAGGTATAAAAAAATATCTTGCTTATGGTGGTTAAGAAAATGGGAAATATTTTTCATATATTTTTAAATTCATTAAAATTGAATATTTCATTTTTAATGAAAAGTAAAAGCAACTTCTATTTTATGTTTTTTTTGCAAATTTTTTATTATGTTGTTCAAGTTATATTTTGGTCAGGAATTTTTAATATAAGCAATTCCGATTTTATTAAAGAGCCTATTAAAATATACGGATTTTTAGTAACTCTAGCATTCATTGATAATTTTTATCTTACTTTTTTTGGTTCTGGAAGTTTAAATATGCAAAATGAAATATTTAAACTTTCTTTAGATAATTATCTTATAAAGCCGATACATCCATTAATTTATTTTATTTTTTTCAAACCAAATTTAGGATATTTTCCAGGTTTTATTTTAAGTATCATATTTTTAATTTCATATTACTATTACTTTAATATCAATTTATTTCAAATTTTTATTCATATTTTAAGTATGTTGACTGGGGTTTTTATATTAAATGCAATTTCATTTATTTATAGAATTTCATGTTTTTGGACAAATTGTTTAGTGATGATCAAAAATAGCAATCCCAGTTTTAAAATTATGGTAAGACCTCTTGAATCTTTTGAAGGAAAATTAAGGTTATTTTTATTATTTGTCTTTCCTGCACTATTTATAACTGGAGTTCCATCCTCTATTTTATACAATGATATTATGAAGTATTGGCTATTAATTGGATTCATAATGAATATTTGGATTTGGATTTTGGTATATTTTTTATGGAAAAAAGGTGTAAAAAGGTATCTAATTATCTCTGTATAAATAGATTATATTATGAAAAAAAGTTTGAAAATTAATTAACTTAACTGCATAGCAACATCATAAACACTATTTACAACCATTTTCCAAGGTTCTTCTGCAAATCCAGGAAAACTATCTCCACAACAATAGAGACCATCTATTCCCATTTTTGTTTCTTTTACTTCAATATTAGATGGCATATCTGAAGGGATAGTATATGCAACAGGCAAAAGAACTATTCTTTCACTAATTTTATTTTGAGGAATTCGTGCACCCTTTTTTAATTCTTCTGCATATTCCGATTTTAAGACACGAGCAGCTGCTCGTCTCAAACGAGATACTGCTTCACGAACAGCAGGAGCCTGCAAGGACTCCTCATAATCCAGTTTTGTTGAAAATAACATGCGACCATCTTGAGTAAGGAAACATTGAGCTCTTTCAACAGGAAATAAAAATTGATCTCCAGAACTCACATTTTCAGGCCAATTTTCAGACTTTATGGAATGAAAATGTGAAATTTCAGAAACAACTAATGAAACAGGTCTTACTTTTGAAACAAAACGAGATTGACTAGGAGTGAAGTGTTCTTTTGCTATTAATCCTAAACATTTTGTAAGAGGTATTGCAAAAATTAATTTTTTACAATGGATAGAATTATTTAAAGGCATAACTTCATCTGATAATATAAGCTGAAAAAGGGATTCTTTTGTATGGTTAACTCGAATCACTTCACATAATGTCCTAATAACCACGCCACGTTTTTTTAGTATTTTTGCAATACCAAATTCAAGACACATGCCTCGATAAAAATAACCTGGAATTTCCTTTTTTTGTAAATGAAAAAAGGACCACAAAGATTTACATACATTTAAAAATAAGGATTTTTCCCAATTTGGTCCTACTATAGCAGTAAAAATAGGAGATAATGTTTCTTTTGTTGCTTTTGAAAGTTCTGTCCATTGTTGAGATTTTTCAAATATAATATTTTCATTTAATACAGAATTATTATTTTCTTTATTATTTTTTTCTTGATAAAAATCTTCTACAAAGGAGCGAAAAATTTCAGATTCTTTTTTTGTTAAAATTTCGGAAGAACCTGAAAAAAGTTCTCTATCAGAAACAAACTCTTTTTTAATAAAATAACTTTTATGTGTGTTTGTATTTGAATTTTCATTCTCATTTTTAAAAAACTCTTCAAACTCGTTTTTTTCTTCTTCGCTTAAATGGGATTCAAAATGACGAAAGAGCGCTTCTAAAGTAACAGATGGCATAGATTCAAAACCGGGGCCACTTAAATTTATTTTTTTGGATGAGTTTTCAAATAATTCATTTGTAATTTCTTCATAATTTTTACCAGAAAAATTTGCGGATGATGAGAAAAAAAAACGTCCACCTAATTGTGGTTGTTTTTCAATAAGAACAATACCATTTGCTAGTTTTTTAGGGTCTTTGGAAATTTTTAACGCTAAAAGCAATCCTGATATGCCACCACCAACAATAACAATTTCTGGTTTTGTTACTTCAAAGTTTAAGTGGTTATCCATTTTTAAATCCTTTTTTACTTTATTTCATTATTTAAAAACTCTTCTTTTGCTAAATCTTCATCACGCTTTTGCTCACGAGCCTTCAGATCGGCAATCATAGTCGCATCGGTGGAATCTCCCTCACCTTCTCTAAAACTCACTCCTTTTAATATTCCCATATAACTGCGATAACGTTCCTTTGAAATTTTACCATCAGCAACAGCTTGTTTGATTCCACATTGTGGTTCGTGGTCATGCGCACATTCTCTGTATTTACACTTAAATGGGCGGAACTCTGGAAAGCAATAACTTAACGTAATGGGATCATAATTGTTAATATCAAAAGAACGAATTCCTGGAGTATCTATTGCGTAGGCACCAATATCTAATTGCAGCAAACTATTGTAGGTAGTTGTATGGCGTCCTTTATAAAAAATATCAGGATTTTCATCTACAATTTGTTCAAATTCAGGTTTCATTAAATTTAAAAGGCTGCTTTTCCCAACTCCCGAATGCCCTGCAAATCCAATTAATTTCCCTTTAAATAGTTTCCGTAAATATTTTACGTTATCCATATTTTTTTTAGGTTTTAAAGCACATATTTCAACAATTTCATACCCAATGCTTTTATATATTGCAATTCGTTTTTTATACGTTTCAAGAAAATCTTTACTAGCAAGTTTTTCATTTTCCAATAAATCTACTTTATTTAAGATAATAACAGCTGGTATTTTTTCAATTTCAGCTTGTACTAAAAAACGATCAATTAGTCCCCAACGAACTTCTGGATTTAATACAGATGCGACAATGGCAACAAGATCAATATTAGCAAGCATCACATGTTCCCATTCAGGATGCATAGGATCTTTTCTGGATATTTTACTTGTCCTTAAAAAAGAATGTTGAACAACGCCATGAGGAAGATCGGTATCAATTGGCTGCCCATCAGAATCAAATTGCAATTCTGCATTTGGTTCAAACAATATTCGATCGCCAACAACAACAAAGTTACGTTCTTTATGTGCTCTTTGAAAATGTCTCTTTGCTACCGAACATAGCCATAAATTTTCAGTTTCAGGGAGTCCTTTTTCATTTTCTTCTGCAATAAAAACATTTCTTTTTTGAACTTCTATTACACGGCCACGGCGTAAACCTTTTTTATAAAGTTCATCAAGTTTTTCTTGCATTTCTTTTTTAGTAAGATCTGAATTAGGGGAATCAATAATCCAATCGTCAATTATTCGTCCACGAACAGATCTTTTTTCTTTTTTTATTTTTTCAATTTTTTTAAAATTGTTACGTCGTTCATCTTGATCGACAAAGTTTTTTAGGCGAGCCAAGTCTTTACTCCTATTGATGTTTGCCTACAATACGTTTATACATCATTCCGCAAAGCTTGGAAACCAACCTTAAACCGGTGTGTAATTCTTATGGAACATGAAAACAACATTGACAACAGTCCCAAAACATTTCTTCGTAATGACGCTCTCATGCGTCTTGAATGGAATAAAATAACGAGCTATTTAGCTGGTTTTTCAATATTTCCTCATTCAAAAAAGCTATTATCCAATTTAGAACCTTGGTTAGATTTTGAAGAAAGAGATTTTTATTTTACTTCAACCTCTGAAATGCTTGATTTAAATACCTTAGGGAATGGAATTTCACTAGAGACTTTTGATTTCAGTCTTTTTGAAAATCTTCTTCGCAGAGGAGCAATTTTATCCCCACAAGCTTTATTCCAAATTTTAATTACACTCAAGCTTTGTCATTCTATTCAAAATTATTTTAAAAATGAAAAAGCCAGAACAATAAAATACCCTACTTTATTTCAGCTTGCTTGTGAGCTCAAACCTCAAATGGATTTACTCGCAAAATTGAATAAGAGCGTTGATATAAATGGTGCTATTTTATCTTCCGCTTCTCCTGAACTTTACTCTGCTCGTAGCCGCTTAGAAAATGCCAAACGTAAGATAGTGGAACATTTAGAAGAAATATTAAAAAAACAAGATGTTCGGAATTCACTTCAAGACAATGTCTGGATGTTAAGAGAGGGTCGGTATGTTCTTCCCGTGCGATCGGATCGCAAAACAGGGATAGATGGAATACCAAGAGGAGTGAGTCAATCTGGTTCTACCGTTTTTATTGAGCCCCATGCTCTTGCCATGCAGCATTCCAATTTAGAAAAAGCGCAATCCGATGTCGAAATAGAAGAGAATCGAATTTTACGAGAGCTTTCTAAAGAATGTTACCTTGTCCATGAAGATATTTTAAATTCATCTGAAGTTTTAACTAAGTTTGATATTATTTCTGCTAGAACCAAATTTGCGGGTGCTATTGAAGGCATACGACCTCGTTTCTTAGAACCAAAAGAACATAATGCTCGTTTTTCCTTAATTAATGCAAAACATCCTCTTTTTCTCCTCGAAAAAAAGTCTTGTGTTGCAAATGATCTTCAACTTATGCCTCAAAGACATGATGAAAGATCACCTAAAATATGGGTATTAAGCGGTCCAAATGCAGGTGGTAAAACAGTTGCTATGAAAACAGTAGGGGTTACTGCGCTTATGGCAAAAGCGGGATTATTTGTTTCCTGTGAAAAAGCAGAAATATTAGACTATGAAAATATTTTTGTTGAACTGGGAGATAGACAAAACAGAGAAGAAGATCTCTCTACGTTTTCAGGACATTTATCTCAATTAAAAAAAATCGCTGAAGAAGCAAATGAATTAACTCTTATATTGCTTGATGAAGGGTTTGTTGGAACCGATCCCGCGATTGGTGTTGCTATGGCACGAGCTACTTTAGAATATTTTTCTAATAAAAAAGCAACAGTAATTATAACAACTCACTTCTCTAATTTAAAAACTTTAGCAGATGGTGATCATCGCTTTTTTAATGGAAGTATGGAATTTGAACCTCATAAATTATTGCCAACTTATAAATTATTAAATGGAATTCCCGGGCAAAGTTACGCAATAGAACTCGCAGAGCGTATGGGATTAAATAATGAAATCATACAAAAAGCGAGAGGTTATTATGGTAATGAATCTCAAAGAATGGAGAATATTCTAAAAGACCTTCAATTAAAAAGGATTGAAGTAACAGAGGAATTAAAGCAGCAAAGTAACTTAACAAAAAAACTTGAGCACGAATTAAAATCCTTGCATCATGAAAAAGAAAAATTATCTGAACTGAGAAACTCTCTTGTTGAAAATTATAGAAATAAATTACAAAAGAGATTAAATGCTTTTGAAAATCGTTTAGAAATTAGAGAACGTCAATTTGAAAAACAAAAAGAAAGCATTTTACGTGATTTAAACGATCAATCAATTACAAATCAAATCACAAGTAATCTTGAAATATCAACGCTTGAAAATCAAAATAAAGAAACAGATAAAAAAATTGAAAAAATAGATATTTCAAATTCTAAAAATCAGCTAAAACCTAAAAAACTTTTAGGTTTAGATGCTCTCTCCGAATTAAAGCTTCCTAAAAAACAATACTCCGAATCTACTATTGACTACGACTCTTTAGATGAAAAAGCAGCTAAATTCAGAGCTCCTAAACATATGTCAAGTAGAGCTTTATTAGACGAAGCGCGCATGAGCTTAAACGCTATGAAAAATTCATTTGATGATATTGAAGAGAATCTTCATGATGATCTTGACACGCTTCAAGAGCTTGAAAAATCTACAAAAGAAAAAGCAAAATCAGCAAAACAAACAGCAATTGAAACAATTGCTCAAGGAAGGCCACCTGAATATTGGAAACCAGGTATGATAGTAAAATCGGCAAAATTTAGAGAAAAAGGAAATGTGTTAAAAAGCGCCGATTCAAAAGGAAACATTGAGTGCCAATTTGGAATTATGAAGGTTAAAATATCTTATCATGAATTAATACCAGTGAATGAAAATCAAAATTCTCTAAAAAATGAATCCTTTTCAAAAACAAAATTATTTTCAAAACAAAAACAAAATTCTAAAACAAAAAAAATCCAAAATCTTCAAGATAGCGAAATTCCACCTACTCTTCAGCATTCTGGGAATACTATAAATTTACGTGGAAATACGGTGGATGAATCTCTTGATAAACTTGATATTGAGTTAGATAAAATGAATCGTATGCATGTAGATAGGGTTGTTATCATCCATGGCCATGGAATGGGAAAAATTAAAGAATCTGTTCGCAAACATTTAGAAGAATCATCTTATAAATTAAGATTTCGAAGTGGCCGCCAAGGTGAAGGCGGAGATGGAGTAACAATTGTAGCATTTGACGATTAACAAATAGATTATTTTTTTTAAAAAGGCTTGATTTTATCTTTCCTAATATGAAATACTATTTAATGTAGCAACTTAAAATTAAATAGGAGGCTTCTTTTATGAGCCGATCAGACCTTTTAAATGTTGAAGGTATTGTTACGAATGTTTTTGCAGGCGGAAAATATTCAGTAAGCCTAAATACAGGACAAATTATTTCAGCAAAAATATCGGGAAGAATGCGTAAATATCAAATTAGTGTAATTATAGGTGATAAAGTGACAGTAGGTTTGTCACCTTATGACGTAAGCCACGGACTCATTATCTCACGAGAAAAACTCAATTCAAAAGGAAAATAATTTATTCTAATTTTATATTTAAGCTATTTTGATAAGTTTTACTATTTTGCCACCATCCATTATTGTAAATTTTTAAATATGTTTTTTTATCATCACCTTGATAGTATTCTAAAATAGCCCGAGCCTTTGTATCAATAATAAATTTTTTATTAATACAAATTGTTCCTACTTCTCTTTCATTTAAGATCACTGTTAATGCCCAACCATGCTCATAATTTACACCATATAAATTCACCCAAGAACAGAGGATATTTGTGTCTTCAAATTTAATGGTATAACTAAAATGTATAATAAAATATTCATTCTTATTTAATTGAACTTTATCACCTTTATTAACTAAAAAAACCTCACTTACAGGAACATCTCTATTCGAATAAACTTTTTGAATAAAAAGCTGAGAATTTTCATAATTATTGTAAAATTCTATATTAAAAGAGCCATAACAATTTAATGAGAAAAATAAAATATTAGTGTAAATCATATATAAGATATGTTTTTTCATAAAACACCTAAATTTATTAAGTTTTTTTAAAATTGTCATCATGATTGAAGATATTACTTAATAGTATAATAAATTTAAATAATATGCAACGTACGGTTTTAATTTTAAAGAATCATATTTTAATTTTTTTTTAAAAATAAATAATATACAAATTTTATTTTTAGGAAGGACTTAAAATGAAACTCACTTTATTTATTTTAATTTTATTTATAAATATAAATGCATACGCAACATTTTCCATCATTGCCATGGATAAGGAAACAAATGAATCGGGAGCTGTAATGGGAACCTGCCTTCCTACATTAAGGATTGGAAAAATTGCCGACGATCTCGTTAACTATACAGATGGATTTGGAATTATGATTTTTCAAGCTAAAGTTAATGATTTTTCTGACACTTGGTTTAATACAGCTGTTGGATTTATGGATCAAGACGAGCCTTATTATACTGCTACAGTAATAAATAATCACCTTAGTAATAAAATATTTGATCCCCTCTATCAAACAAGACAAATTTTGACTGTAAAAAAAGATAAATATTCAAACATAACTTCAAATGTTTACACAGGTGATGATGTTGGCAAGGAGTCCTTTGGAGTTACTGGGACATCAAATAATGGTAGATTTACTTATGCCATAGCTGGAAATTTATTAACCCATAAAAACACATTATTAATTATGAAAAATACATTTAAAAATTCGAAGGGATCATTATCTGATAAACTAGTTTTAGCATTAAGTAAAATTGGAAAAATTAAAAATTATGGTGATATAAGATGTAAAGAAAATTTGATATCATCCAATCATGCTTTTTTAAGAACATTTAAAGGATCAGAGTTGGAATATGATATTCAAGTTTCAACATTTTTAAATCAAAAAGAAGATGCTGCTGAACTATTGGAAGAAGAATATGAATTAAATAAGATACGCCACTAAAAGATTATTTAATTAATTTTTTATCGTTATTAATCATATAATATTTGCATATTGTTGTCGCCACTACCCAACCCAGAAAACCACCAGCAACAACATCGCTTAAAAAGTGATAATGTTTTAAAACTTGGCCTATACCCAAAAGAAACATGGGAATATAAAAGTAGTTTTTAAATTTAGGATAGAAATATACAAAAACACAAAAAAATGCAAATGTAACTGTTGTATGACCAGACGGAAAAGAGGAATATTCAGAACCTTTTTGAAAAAAATGAAATCCATATGCGTTATGCACAATTAATGATGGATTTCCGTTAATCCAAGTATCAGGCCAATATCTACCAAAAACATATTTTAAAAGATCTTTTACTTGCACACTAATTGCAACAGAAATCATAGCAAGAAAAAAAATATTAAAACATTTATACTTCTGCCATTTTCTGTATAGAAAAATAAATAAAACAAAATAAATAACAAGTATACCTATAATTAAATCAGGTATATGGGTAAATATCTCTAAAACAAAATTCTTATTTATACCATTTTTATTTAAAAATAATACAAGAGGAGAATCTATAAAAAAATAGGATATAAACAAAAAAGGAATGACTAAATATTTAAGCAAAATAAACCTCAACAGAATTGAATGGAAAAAAAGAAAATAAAGAAACGCTAGCAACTATATAGCTTTTATCGCATTCCTAATTTTTTTCTTTTCTCTTCATTTCAATCCTTAGTCAAGTAACTTTTGTCCTGCTTTATTCTAATTTTTATTCTCCGATAAAGGACACGATGTTTTTGAATGATTATAAAATGAAAGGATAAAAATAATTTCTTTTTATATATATGAAATTATTATATTAATTTAAATAATGTATTTTAAAATATACAAATTACTTATTTTACAACTATTCCTTTTTACTTTTCCTCCTATTTTTGCTCAAAATGAGAGAAAAGTTATTAAGATAGGGTATTTTATAGCTCCTCCTTTTACATTTGAATCAAGCGATCACATAAGCGGGGGTGCTATTATTGATTTTTATAAAAATCATATTATGCTCAATACTCCCTATGAGTTTCATTTTGAAGCTTTTCCCTTAACAAGGCTTTATATTGATTTAAAAAAGGGCGATATAGACATGATTGCCATGTCCTCAAAAAATAAAACCGACTTTGGAATTATAATTGGTGCGAATGCCTTATATAGTTCAAAAAGCTTTTTAATTACTAAAAAAAATTTTAAATACGAAAAAATAACCTCAGCAAGTCAATTAAAAGATGTCATCATTGGGTCTAATAAAGATGGCGCAAGAAATTCTTTCTTAATTCAAAATAAAAATGCCTTAAAATTTGAAGAATCTTCTAGCCAAGATTCAGTTCATTTTTTATTAAAAAAGCTTTTAGCCGGAAGAGTTGATGCCGTTTATGGTTATTTATATTATGCTTATATTTATTTAGCAAAAAAAGAGAACGTTTATGATAAAATTAAAATTGTAGAAATACCTGGTGATCCTGTTTTAGTTTATGCTGGCTATAGTCCAAAATTAGACCCAAAAATTCGTGAAAAAATTGAAAAGCAAATTTCAATACAGATAAATGAGAAAAATATTAGTTTAGATCAAATGGTTAAAAATATTAAATAAGAAAAATTAAAAATTTTTATTTTATAATTTTATCAATTGCATTATTTATTTTATCTATTGTTTCTTTTCCGACTATTTTTGAACACATAATATATCTTTTTTCACCTTCTGGTATATCATTTAAATCTTTAATTTCAAGGTTATTTTTAAATAATGAATTTTCATTTAAAAGATATTCAGCTTCATTTCTTCCCATAAACATATAATCCGCATTTCCAGTCATAATATCTTGAAGCATCATATTATTATCATTCGAAGTAAAAATAACATTTTTAGACTGTTGTGGATTTTTTTCTGCTAAAACAATTTTTTTGTAAAAAAGAACTTTTTCATCAATATATTTTCCATAACTAAATCCTATTTTTACTAACATTTTTAAACTATCATTAGCCAATACATCTTGAGAATTTTTTAATTTTTTTATTTCTTTATTCCGACTTGATAAAATTATAACTGTTTTTTTGTCTTGAAAAATGGATTTTGAAAAAATAGCGTTTTCTTCTCTTTCTTTTGTTTTAAAAGATGAAGGAGAACATACTTTTTTCTTATTTTCTTTAATAGAGTCATATGTCCTGATTACAGGAACATTTTTAAACTCAAAAGGAATATTGGCTTCATTAAAAATTTTTAAAATTAATTTATAAATCACTCCATCAATCACTTTTGAATCATCTTTAGAAGAAATAAAATAAGGCGGCCTTGTAATATATTCAATAGAAATTTTTTCAATATCTTGCGCAAAAGACTTAATTGAAATAAAACAAAAAATTAATAAAATGTAAATAAACGTTTTTTTCATAAAATATCCTTAATATTATTTATATATTTTCATAATTTCACTATCTATTTTTTTTATTAATTCTGCACCTACTTTTTTAGAACACATTAAATACCTTTTTTCCCCATCGGGTAAATCTTTTAATTCTTTCATCTCTAAATAATTTTTTAATACAGGATCTTTTTCAAAAAAATATTCCGCTTCATTTTTTCCTAAAATCATATAGTCTGCAATATTATCTTTAATTTCAAATAGCATTTTTTCATGGTCTTTAGTTGATAAAACAATTCCTTGTGGTAAGTGATTTTCTATTAATGAATTATTATATTTTTTAATTAAAAATATTTGTTTTTTAATAAAATCTCCATAACTATATCCAAGCTTTAATAATAAGATAATATTGTTATCTTTTAAAATCTCAACAAAGTTTTTGTACTCTTTAAATTTCTGATTATTTTTTTTTATAATAATAATTGATTTTTTATCTTTATAAAATGGTTTTGTAAAATAAGAAATATCTTCTCTTTCCTTATTTTTTAAAGCATTTGGATAACATAT
Source organism: Silvanigrella paludirubra (assembly GCF_009208775.1). Lineage (NCBI taxonomy): Bacteria > Pseudomonadati > Bdellovibrionota > Oligoflexia > Silvanigrellales > Silvanigrellaceae > Silvanigrella > Silvanigrella paludirubra. Next base: position 33,711 of record NZ_WFLM01000008.1, read on the forward strand.
TTTAAATTTATTTTCTTTTATGGCTGGAATTACTCGTACTAAGGGTATTTTATTATATTCATATAATATATTTGCAGATTTAAAAATATTGTTTACAATTTTATAAGTAATTCCATCTATCGGCATTTCATTATTTTTATCAAAGATAAAATAAGGTGGTCGTTCCTGAACATAAAGATATATTTTTTCATCTTCTAGTGAAAAAGATTTATGAATAAGTATAATTTGTAAAAATATAAGCAATATTACTTTTGACATAAAATTTATTATCTCTTAACCATAAGACACCAATACTAATTAATATTATATTAATTAGTATAAAAAAAAATGACATTAAGTTGACATTTTATAAATTTATTTAATTTTTATTTAAATAAATTACCTAAAATTTAGCCTCTAACTTATTTGATTTTCTAGGACAAACAAGTTATATCCTTCTTTAAGCATTGTCTGAAATAGGTGAGTTATGCAATACATTTTAATTTTTACTGTTCCTATTTATTTAATAGCTATTTTACTAGAAATTTTAAGATTTAAGCCTAAATTAAGTCAAACTTACAAACTAAAAGACACCTTAGCTAGTTTGTCTATGGGATTAGGCTATTTGTTTGTTTCTTCTATTTGTGGTTTATATATATATTATATTTTCTCTTTTTTATATAAACATCGGTTATTTGAAATTCCTAACGTTTGGCTAGCTTTATTTAATGGTGATAAAATTTATATTTGGGCTTTTATTATACTCTTGTTTTTAGAAGATTTTTGTTATTATTGGTTTCATAGAATTAGCCATATTTGCCGATTTTTATGGTGTGCTCACGAAACTCATCATTCATCTGAATTTTATAATTTTGGAACTGCATTAAGACAATCATGGATTGGCGCTCCTTTTACCTGGATATTTTGGGCTCCACTCGCTTTTATTGGATTCAAACCAGAAGATATTATTTTTCAATCATCTTTAAATTTATTTTATCAATTTTGGGTGCACACAAAATTAACAAAATCTTTTGGAGTATTTGATAATATACTTAATACACCGAGTCATCATAGAGTTCATCATGGCACAAATATTCCCTATTTAGATAAAAATTATGCTGGTATTTTTATCATTTGGGATAAATTATTTAAAACATTTATTCCTGAAACATTAGAACCAAAATATGGTGTACTTCATCCGGTTAATTCATTTAATCCATTCAAAATTGCTTTTCATATGCTTGAAGAACTTTATCAAGATATAAAAAATACAAAAAAAATGAAAGACAAAATTTGTTACTTTATTTACCCTCCGGGCTGGAAACCAAATCAAGAAGGATTTACTTCAAAACAAATGCAAGAAGAATATAATAAAAATAAATCACTCGGAAAAACCTGATATTCTAGCCGATCTTATTTTGTCTATTAATTTTTTAGATTTCAATTCTAAGCTGTACTTTTTTTTAATTAATCCAATCCATTTTTCTGTAATTATCTTTGCTTCTTGTTCAATTTTAGCAAATTCACAGATGATTTCACAAGTGTATTTTTCTTCTAAATAGTTCCATGATGATACATTCATAGAGTCTAATCTATCACTTGATATACCAATTTGTTTTAAATTTACTTTAGAAACTTGACTTTCTGCAATCATAAATAGAGAGGCTTTTACTTTATTTTTATTTTTATCAGGAGAAATACCTAAACAAGAAAATTCATAATGCCATTCGTCATTCACATAATCTAAAAAAATGGCGTAACCCAAAAGCCAAGGAAATTCTTTATGAGGCAAACCTCTCATAGGGTCACCCGTGGAAGACTTCTCTACATCTTCGTAGCGACTATTATGCCAAAATGCCATATGGGATTCCTTTTAATAAAACATAAATATTGTTTATTTATAAATGCTTATATAAAAATACTACAAAATGGATTTGTAAATTGCCTTTGTAAAATAAATTTTTCAGAAAATTCTTGACATGGCGTACATCTATTATATGTGAAAGCGTGTTTCCTCTCCCGCAAATATTTGCGGAAATTCTTTCAACTCCTTTTTTGTGTGGGGTATGACGATGAAGAAAAACGTCATTCAAGAGTCTCGTGACCTTTATGGTATCGATGATTGGGGTTCCGGTTATTTTGGCATTTCTGATAAAGGAACAGTCGAAGTTTATCCGTTTGGCGACAACAAAGTTTCAGTTGAATTGTCTCAAATTCTAGCGATAGCGGCTGATAAAAAGGTAAAAACACCTTTAATCATTCGATTTCCGCAAATACTCGACACACAACTAACTAGGCTTCAAAATGCTTTTAAAAGCGCTATGGAAGAATTTAAATATGAAGGGGATCTTCGGGCTGTATTTCCTTTTAAAGTAAATCAACGAAAAGAATTTATAGATGATCTTGTTAGCAGCGGCAAAAAACATGTTTATGGCTTAGAAGTAGGCACAAAACCTGAACTTTTTGCTGCCCTTGCCTATGATATTCACCCAGAAGCTCTTTTTGTATGTAATGGATTTAAAGACTCTCATTTTATTGAACTTGCTTTTGATGCTAAAAAAATGGGTAAAAATGTTGTTCTTGTTATTGAAGGAACAGATGAGCTTAAATTCATTATAAATCACGCTAAAAAAGTAGGATTTTGTGTAGATATTGGCCTACGCGCTAAGCTTTATGCAAAAGGCTCGGGTATGTGGGAAAAATCAGGAGGTATTGGGAGTAAATTTGGATTAAATAGTGTTGAAATGATGGAAGCTCTTTACCTTCTTGAAGAAGCAGGCTTAAAAGATCAACTTGCTATGATTCACTACCATATTGGCTCACAAATAACAGAAATTAAACGCGTTAAAGCTGCTATGAAAGAAGCAGCGCGAGTTTATGCAAAAATACTAAAGACCGGATTTAACCTTCGTTACTTAAATATTGGTGGCGGTATTGGCGTTGATTATGATGGAAGTAAAACAAGTTTTTATGTCAGCCATAATTATACTATGCAAGAATTTGCAAACGATGTTATTTACATAATTCAAGATGTCTGTAAGTCAGAGCAATGCAAAACACCACATATTGTCAGTGAAAGCGGTAGAGCTGTTGCCGCCTATCATGCTGTGCTCATCACAGACGTTCGTGAAGTTGAAAAAACGGGTGGTGATCTTGAAGAATGGAAAATATCACCAAACGATCATAAACTTTTATCTGATATGGTTAATTCCGTTTCTTATATGAATGGAAAAAACTTTGTTGAATATTTTCACGATGCCCTTCAATATCGAGATGAACTCTTCACCTTATTTAATTTAGGTTACCTTGAAATAGAAGAGCGCGCTAAAGCTGAAGTTATTTATTATGAATTATGTAATAAAGCCCTTAGTTTTTATCGTAACTCAGGAATGCAGCTAGAAGAATTTGATGAGCTTGAAAAAAATCAATTTGGAAAATACATGGCTAATTTTTCCATGTTTCAATCCATTCCAGATACATTAGGTATTGATCAACTTTTTCCCGTTATGCCAATCACTCGTTTAAATGAAAAAACAGAACATCATGGCGTAATTATGGATCTCACTTGTGATAGTGATGGTTGTTTAGATAAATTTGTAGATAAAAGAGACATTAAACACTCTTTAGCTCTTCATATTCCTAAATCAAATGAGCCTTATTTTATTGGATTCTTTTTAGTTGGCGCTTACCAAGAAGCATTAGGTAACAATCATAATCTTTTTGGTGCAGTTAATGAGCTAATTGTTCGCATTTCGGATAAGGGAACAATTTCTTCTGTTGATGAAGTTAAAGGTGAAGATGTAGGTGAAATTCTTCGCATTATGAACTATAAAGATGAAGAAATCATTGAAGGTTATAATCTTCAACTGAAAAGAAATGTAGCAGCAGGTGTCATTGACAAACAAGAAAGCGAACGTATTCTTCAAAAAGTGAAAAACTTTTTTAATGAATACCCTTACCTTGTAAGAAAAAACTCATTAGAAATAATTGAGTAATTGAACTTACCAAACATCCCCTTGATTCTCTCAAGGGGTTTTTTATTTTAGGGGATTTTATGAAATTTTTTAAACGAGCTCGAAACTCAGGATTTATAATTCCTGATTTTTCTAATTCTGTTAAATATTTTGATAATACAAAGTGTAAAATTCTTGATGGAAAATTGTTAAGTAGTCATTTTGTTACTCAAGCTCAAAATTTAAGATCAGGTAGAAAAATACCTTGCTTAGCTGTTATTTTAGCCGGCGATAACCCAGCTTCACAAGTATATGTCAATAATAAAATAAAAATATTTAAAGAAGCAGGTTTTGAATCACAAAGTTTTTTTATTTCGAAAGAGGAAAGTACTGAAAAAAAACTTTTTCAAACAATAGATATGTTAAATAAAGATGATAATGTCGATGGTATTTTAGTACAATTACCTCTTCCAAATGGATTAAATACTGAAAATATTTTAAATAGAATATTACCTCAAAAAGATGTTGATGGATTTCTTGCCCATAACTTAGGAACATTAGCGACAGGTGAGTTAAATAGTGCTATCGCCTGCACCCCATTTGGTGTCATGGCATTATTATATGCTTATGGCATTGATCCTTCTGGAAAAAATACAGTTGTAATAGGAAGAAGCAATATTGTTGGAAAACCAATGAGTTTACTTTTATTAAGCGCTGACGCTACAGTGACAATTGCACATTCTAAAACACAAAATTTAATTCAAATTTGTCAAAATGCAGATATTTTAGTTGCTGCTGCAGGGCAACCAGAAATGGTAACAAAAGATTTTATTAAAAAAGATGCTATCGTAATTGATGTTGGTATACATAGAAAAGAAAATAGAAAACTTTGTGGTGATACTCATCAAAATGTAAAAGAAATAGCAAGCGCTCTCACTCCTGTTCCTGGTGGAGTTGGACCAATGACAATTGCAATGCTTATGTTAAATACAGCATTAGCCGCATGGAATAAATAATATTTTCTAAAATATTTAATATTGGTAATCTAATTCATATTTGGTAAGCTTCTTTTTAATTTATTAAAAAAAATAATATTGACAACATCATAGTTCATTGATATTAGAAAATTAAGATTCTAATTTTTAAAACACAAATATTTAAAAATGAATAATAATTTAATTACAAATATAGGAGCATATTTCTATGAAAAAAAGCTATATCATTTCTGCATTAATTTCTATATTACCCATTTTTTCCTATGCAATTGAATATAAATGCCCTCTTATTAAAAAAGGGGACTATAGTTCAATGTTTAATTCAGTAGATAATTGGTATATATATGCTATAAAGACGAATGGAAAACCAATATATAATTTTGAAATTACAAAACAACCATTATGGGATGATTTTAATATTGAAACAACAGAAGATAATAAATCTTCACTTCTTTTTTGCAGTGCAATGTACCCGCACGGATTTGTTAATACATTAAGATCTGTAAATAACTCTAATTGCAGAATAGACTCAATAAATAAATCTTTTCATTGTCCGTAATTATTTTTTCTTTTCATAAAAAAAAAGATTTTATACTTAAATAAAATCTTTTTTTCTTGCCCAATTTCTAAATTCAGTTTCAAGCTCTTCAAAGGAAGAGATTTCAAACAATTGATCTTGCATATGATGAATATCAAAATCTGTTTCAATAATTTTATCTATATTAAATGGATGTTTCTTTACTTTATCTGATAAACTATAAAGAATTTCACCGCATGAAGAAGCAATTCCCGCTCCATAAATTCTTGTTAACTTAGGATCACGATTGTTACCTTTGTGTGCCGTCTCATTAATAAGACCAAACTCAACAGTAAACCAATAAATGCGATTGAACCACATGAGTTCTTCTTCATTCTTGGCTGCCGATCCTGCAATTCCAAATAAATGAAAAAATTCTGCAAAACGATTGTGCGTGATCATTGGCAAATGGCCTATTTGATCATGGAAGGTATCTGGTGCTGGGGTGTAGTCAATTTCATCCGCATGTCTTATAAAATCAGTACATGGAAAAACTTTATTTGCTAGCAATGCAAAGAAGTTAACAGGAGAAACAAGTCCTTCTGCTCTTATGACTTGCCATTCTGTACATTTTTTTAAGGCTTCACTTGAATCCGCTAATTTAGGAATTTTATCCAAAGGAAATTTTAAGTGATGAATTCCATTTATATATTCTTCACATAAATGATCTTGAACTAAAACTCTTTGCTTTTCATACATTTTATTCCAAGTTTCATTTTGTTCTTGTGAATACTTTGGAGCAATAATTTTAGACCCTATCGTGCCTTCAACAGAGGGACTCGGAACAACGGGATATGAAGATTTTGCTTTATATTCAACCTCTATAGATAAAGCACCTTCGGGAATGGGTATGTAGTGATTTTTGAGATTGGGACGAAATTCAGAATTCATATATATGCCTATTAAAAAAAGGGTTTTATTTTTTTGCACTTCCCTCAATCAATCAGAATTGATTCAAAAACATTTGATAATCGTATCGCAGAAATTAAGCAAAGACATTACCTATTTTTATGGATCAGCTTTATATTTAAGCTAGATCACTTTCTTTTTTATAGGTTCAGACTATCTTAAAAGAGTAAATTTTTAAATAAAAAAAACTCACTATTCAAGCTAATATTTTTCTCCATTATTCTAAGGGAATAACACAGAAAAAAGTTAGCAGAAAAAGTGAGTCTTTTTCAAAAAAACGATGAATTAACCGCGTTGAGCGTAATATTCAACCACTAGACGCTCATTCACATTAAGAAGAACTTCTTCACGTGAACATACACTAACAACAGACGCTTGAAGCTTATCAGAGCTGAGGCTTAAAAACGCTGGTGGTTGTGCATTAGAACGGTGAACAATATTATTCTTAACAAGGGCTAAAGTAGCTTCTTTGTTAGTTGGAACAATAACTTCACCTGGTTTACATTGGTAACCCGGCATATTTACTCTACGGCCGTTTACATGAACATGTCCGTGACGAACAAGCTGACGTGCAGCTGGAATCGTTGGGGCAAATCCAAGACGGAAAACAATGCTGTCAAGACGCATTTCGCAGATGCGAAGAAGAGCTTCACCAGTAAGAGTTTTAGCCTTACGAGCTGCTTTCACATAACGTTGCATTTGTCTTTCAGTAAGACCATAGTTAAAGCGAATTTTTTGCTTTTCCTCAAGAGCAAGAGCAAATTCTGACTTCTTTTGCGGAGCCGCGCCGTGTTGTCCAGGGCGTGATTTCCTTTTGATTTCTTTATTTGTAAGCCCTGGCAAAGTTCCGAGGCGACGAGCGATGCGCATGCGTGGGCCAGTGTAACGAGACATATGTACTAAGTACCTCCATAAAATGTTCAAAACACAGGCGCACTATATGTTTTTTATTTTCATAAGGAAAGCCCTTATTGAAAATCTTTTCATGTTTTTTCTTACGCCTATGCCTGCATAATAACTAACTAAAACTATTAAATAAATTCTCCATACGCCCCGAACTAGTTTATTTGTTTGAAAAAACGGTCGGTACGGAACTCCGGAAATAAGCCAGTATCTCCAGTAGTTGAGAACAAGACAAAGATGGCTTTACCATACAGAGCATCTTCATCTACAAAACCAAAAACGCGGCTGTCAACAGAACTATCACGGTTATCGCCAAGTACAAATACTTTCTTGGGGGGAACGAGAAATGTTCCTGACTCAAAGTAAGTCTTACCAGGCTCATCCGACATCAGTATTAGATGTGGCTCCAAATGTAAATCCTTATTTTCTTCAATAATTAGAGAATTTTGATAGTATCGATAGGGGCTATTGCCAAGGTAACTTTGTGAAACCTGTTCCCCATTGATTGTAACGATCCCTTTGTGAAAAGAAACAGTATCCCCAGGGATACCAATAACTCTCTTTACAAATGTTTCATTACTATTAGGCGAATTAAAAAAAAGAACGTCTCCACGATCTGGACTTTTCCATCTTATAAGAGGAGATTTTACAAACGGAAGCCATAATCCATAACTCAATTTATTAAGCATTACCCTGTCACCAGGAATAATATTGGGCAACATAGATGTTGATGGGATTAAGAAAAATCCAAGAAAAGAGGTTTTAATTAAAATAAAAACGAGAATAAATCCGACTACCCACAAAAATTCTGTAAAATAATTTTTTTTCAAAAAAGGCCTCTCAGACATTTGAATTAAGAAAGTCCAACAAACAAGCCAAATTGTGATATACTCATACACTTTTTTATATCATTTTCCACCTAAAAAACTATACGTATACCCTGATTATTTGATATACCCACCATAATACCGGAGTATTCGGTTTAACTTATCAACAAATAATTGGGAGCCTTCCATGCAAGTCGAAAAACCAGCCAAAGGAATAGATTTTCCTTCGGTAGAAAAGGAAATGTTAAACAAATGGGAAAGCGAAAACATTTTCCAACGAAGCATATCTGAACGCCCTCAAAACAAAAAATATAATTTCTATGATGGCCCCCCCTTTGCAACAGGATTACCACATTTTGGCCATTTTGTTCCAAGTTCTGTTAAAGACGCCTTCCCTCGTTACTTTACCATGAAAGGATTTCGGGTAGAAAGACGTTTTGGCTGGGATTGTCATGGCGTTCCGGTAGAATTACTTGTTCAAAAAGAGCTTGGCTTAAATGGAAAACTGGACATAGAAAAATTTGGTATCCCAAAATTTAATAAAGCATGTAGAGAATCTGTTGTACGCTATACAAAAGAATGGCGAAATTATATCAAACGTCTCGGCCGTTGGGTTGATATGGATGACGAATACCGCACCATGGATCCTGAATTTATGGAAAGCGTATGGAATATTATACATAAATTGTGGGAAAAAGGTTTAATTTACGAAGGTAAATTTGTTGTAAGTTATTCTTCTGCCCTAGGAACAACTTTATCAAATTTTGAAGCAAGTCAAGACTACCGTGATGTTCAAGATCCCTCTTTAACGATTAAAGCAAAATTACAAGGGAAACATGAAGGAAAAAGCCTTCTTGTTTGGACAACGACACCATGGACACTACCTGCTAACTTTGCTGTCGCTATTGATGCAAAAGCAACTTATGCCGAAGTTCACGATTCAAATTCAAATGAAAATTATTATATTTTAAAAGATCGTATTTCTTCCTACTGGCCTAAAGAAAACTCATACCAAATCATTCGCGAGTTTGTTGGTGAAGAATTAGTAAATGTATCTTATGAACCTTTTTTTAACTCATGGGTTGAAAAAGGTGGTAAAAACTCTTTTAAAATTTATGGCACAAACTACGTCTTGCACGATACAGGAACAGGGGCTGTTCATACCGCTCCCGCTTTTGGTGAAGATGACTTTAACGCAGCAAAAGAATACGGACTTCCTATATTTGACCATTTAGATTCAAACGGAAAATTTATTGAAGGAAATATCCCAGAAGTCGTAGGGCTTGACTTTAAAGCGGGTGATAAAGTCATTATTGCAGATCTTAAAAAACGTGGATTTATTTTCAAACACGAAACTTTTGTACATAGTTACCCTCATTGTTACCGTTCTGGTGTTCCTTTAATGTACAGAGCCGTTCCTTCTTGGTTTGTTAAAATTCAAGAAAATCGTGATTTGTTACTTAAAATGAACGACCAAATAAATTGGGTTCCCGATCACATTAAAACAGGCCGTTTTGGCAAATGGCTTGAAAATGCAAGAGACTGGAATATAGGACGCTCCCGTTATTGGGGTAATCCTATTCCAATATGGAAAAATGAAGTAACAGGAGAAGAGTTATGCATTGGCTCTATTGCTGAACTTCAAAAATATACTGATAAAAAAATAACAGATCTCCATATGGAATTTATAGATGATATTTTAATACCATCTACCAAAAATCCAGGAACCTTTCTGAAAAGAATTCCCTTTGTACTAGATTGCTGGTTTGAATCAGGCTCTATGCCTTACGCGCAACACCATTATCCTTTTAAGCGAGCTGAAGAATTTGAATCGCTATTTCCAGCAGATTTTATTTGTGAAGGAATAGACCAAACAAGAGGCTGGTTTTACACCTTAACCTTACTTTCTAGCTTATTATTTGAAAAACCAGCATTTAAAAATGTTGTCGTAAACGGCTTAATTCTTGCAGAAGATGGCCGTAAAATGAGTAAAAGTTTAAAGAACTATCCAGATCCAATGGCAACACTGGAAGATTATGGAGCAGATTCCATTCGTTTATTTTTACTATCTTCCCCAGCAACAGTGGCAGAAGAAGTTCGATTTAGCATTGAGGGTGTAAAAGAAAGCACACGCCGTGTTTTGTTACCTTTATGGAATGCATATTCCTTTTTTGCAACTTATGCTTCCATTGATAAATGGTGTCCTGAAAAAGATTTAGTTGAAAGTAACAACCAATTAGATAAATGGATCCAGTTACGTTTAAATGATCTCATAAAAAACATTGATGAGTCTATGAACACGTACCAAATTGCAAAAGTTGCACCATCTATTATTGAGTTTTTTGATGATTTAAATAACTGGTACATAAGAAGAAGTCGACGTCGTTTTTGGGAGAGTAACAAAGAAGCTTATTCAACTCTTTATAAAGTTCTTTTACAAGCAACTCAAGTTTTGGCTCCTTTTGCACCTTTTACAGCTGAGTATTTCTTTGGAAAATTAGCTCTTACTAAAGAATTAAAACAAATAGGAAGTGTCCATTTATCTATTTTGCCAGAGCACAGAGAAATATCGATTGAAGAGCAAAATCTATTAAAAGAAGTTTCAATTTCACGGAGAGTTGTAGAGCTGGGTAGAACAATTCGAGTTACTCATAAACTTAAAAACCGCCAACCACTTCAAAAATTAACAGTGGGTGTTCTTTCAAAAGACATGGGCGCACAAATTTTAAAACACAAAGATGTTATTTGTGAAGAATTAAATGTTAAAGATGTCGCTATCACATTTGATCCATCTGAACTTGCAAAAATTCTTGTAAAGCCAAACTTTAAAGTTCTTGGGAAATCTTTGGGTGATAAAATCAAAGAGCTACAATCTTTGTTAAATGATTTATCTCAAGAAAATGCGGTAAAAGCTCTACGCAAAGAAACTATTCAAATAAAAGATTATACTTTAACACCGGAAACCATTCTTGTTGAATTAAGACCAAGTGGAAGTAACTTGGTAGCGACAGATTCAGAAATTGTTGCCGCTCTAGATCCCGTTATTTCTGAAGAATTAAGACTTGAAGGCATTGCGCGTGAACTTGTCAGTTTAATTCAAAAAGCGCGTAAGTCAGCTGATTTTAATGTGGAAGATAAAATGTGTCTAAAGCTTTCTGCTAGCAGCAATCTAACAAAAGCTATAAATAGCAATCGAAATTACATTGAAGAAGAAACACTATCTCAAATTGTGGAAAATCTTCCTTCAGAATCTCAATTTAATACAGATTTTGATTGTGAAGGAGAAAAAATATCTGCCTCAATGTGTCTTTATAAAAAATAAAATCGAAATTTTATAAATAAAAAACCCCTAATTTTTTAGGGGTTCAAAAGAAATTATAATTTATCATTAAAATATTTAATTTATCATAAGAATATTGCTTTTAACTCAATAGAAACTTTAAAAGAGGATGCCATATCTGTTAATAAAACATGTGGAATAAAACTCATTTCCATATCTTTAATGATGTCTTTATTTTTAACTTCAACAGGGTTTTCTATTTTATCTTTAATATATGATGCAGAATCATATAAATGCTTAAACTCGTTTATATCATAGAAATTTGGAGTATATAAAGCACTTGGTTCAAGAAAAACAAGATTTGAAGGAGTATTCTTTTTCTCTTTAGCTGTTAAACTCAATTGAATTAATGATGGTGAAAATACCTCAAGCCCTTTATTATTGATGGCAAAAACATTTGTACTCATCACAAAACAAAAAATTAAAAATAAAAACTTGTTCATTTTTACTGTCATGGAACCTCTATTAAGTTTAATCAAATCAGCAAAATACTTGAATGATTATAAAAAGATAGGAAAGATTACATCTAACTTGTTACATTATAACAAAGTTACATAATAAAATAAATATAAATTTTGTTATTTTAAAAATAAAGATAAATAATTAATAATATCAGTGTTTTAAATATATAATAAATTAAAGTGGGTGTATGCTTTTACTAGTTTGTATAACTTTTTTCCCTTTTTTTAAACAAACTATAGGAGTTGTATTTTTTTATAGATTCACCATGAAAAACGACCGAAGCTAAGCATTTTTCCTCACACCCATGCTTTTCAGCAAGCAGCCCTCTTAATTTACCTAAAGCAAATGGCTTAGAAGTCGTTATTGCTTTGCCGCATTTTTCACATCGAATTGTTTTTATCTCAATATCATATCTTTTTGCCCATATTTGATAATCTTCTAAAGGATATAAAATCCCCATGAATAATCCTCCTTCAATTATATTGAAATTAAAATAATTAATATAAATATTGAATTAAAATATTTTACAAGAGAATGAATAATAACGAGATTTTCAAACAAATGACGAAAAAATTTTTAAATAAATATTCAATAAATAAATTCTTATTAAAATATTAAATAAATTGAATTCAAATTTTATAGATATAAGTTAATATCATAAAATTCTTTAAAAACCGCCATTGTCTTTAAGTATCTTATATCAATAAGAAATAATTGTCAACTAACTTGACAAAATGATTTTAATTTGAAGAATTTAACCAATAAAATAAATAAAATAGATTAAAAAAACCAATATAAAAAAAAACCACTCTTAAAGAGTGGTTTTAAAGCATTAAACTAATTTAAAATTAGTTAGAAGCAGGAGCTGCTGGAGCTTCTGCTGCTGGAGCTGCGTCTGATTTAGCAGCTTCTTTGTTAGCTTTCTTTTTCTTATGAGCAGTTTTTTTGTGCTCTTTCTTTTTGTGCTCTGCTTTTTTCTTTTCAGCAGCTGGTTTAGCTTCTGGAGAAGTTTCGCTAGCAGCAGCTGTTGTAGCAGGTTTAGCAGCTTCAGCAGGAGCGGAAGCAGCTGTAGGAGCAGCAGCAGCAGGAGCTGCTGTTTCATCAGCAAATGCGGAAGTGAAAACGGAAAGAGCAGCAGCAGATGCAACTAATGTAGATAAAAGTTTCATAATAAAACCTCCAAAATGGCTACGAAAAATAATGTAAATAGAAGAGGAGCAAAATCATCCTCAAATTATACAAACGTACGCAAATCGAAATTTATTCCAACTTAAATTTTTTTTACTGAAAATTATTTTTCTTCAGTATATTCAATTTTTGCTGTTTCAAGAATTTTTGCGATAACTTTACGGATCATCACTTGTCCACGGAATTCATCATAAATTTGAGTTCCAGCACGTTTTACAAGTTCACGTGGATCCATTCTGTTTGCCATAGCATAAGCAGCTATATCTCTTAGCATTTCGTCATCACTTACAGAAATGCTTTCTTGGCGAGCAATATGACCAAGTGCTAAAATACCGCGAACTTGCTTATTCGCCCAATCACGATATTTTGCACGCACAGATTCATCATCGCTTTTAACTTGAGCTTCTTTAGAAGCATTCGCATTTGCATCTGAAATAGCTCTATCAATTGTGCTTTCAATTAAGCTTTCAGCAACATCAAAATTATTTTTTGCTAAAACGTGATCCACGATTTGAGCAAATGCAGCATTGGAACGCGCATCTTCATTTGATTTTTTGATAGTTTCTATAATGTTGTTTTTTGCTTCTTCCATAGTTTTATGGCCAAGGCGTTTAGCAAACTCTTCATCTAAAGGAGCAGGAACGATAGTTTCAACAGAATTTAATACCAATTGAAACTCAACAGTCTTTCCTTTTAATTCAGCGTCTTGGTAATTTTCAGGGTAAGTAACTGCAAAAGTTTTAGAGTCAGAAGCCTTTAAACCAATAATAGCTTCTTCAATTGCTGGAATATTAGAGCCATTTAATTCAATTAATTGAGTAACAGCTTCTTTTTCTTTTAATTCAATTCCGTCCTGAAATACTTTGTATGTTACATTAGCAACATCACCTTTAACAACAGGTCTTCCTGTTTCATCTTTTTCAGTTTTTCCAAGAACACGAGCATAACTAGTTAATAGTTTTTCAAGCTCATTTTCAGGATTAATGTTTAAATTAGAATTCATTTTTACAGTAATATCTGAGTAATCTTTTATATCAATTTTTGGGTTGATATCTACAGTTGCAGAAAATTCAAAATCTTTATTTTCATCAAATTGATTTTCTGGTTCAATGTGTGGATAGCTAACAATTTGAAAATCAACTTCTTTAGAAGCATCTGAATAGGCTGTATTGATCACTTTATCGGCAGCTTTTTTAACGATATCACCTAAATAAAATTTGCGAATAAGAGCTTGAGGTGCTTTTCCTTTACGAAAACCTCTTACTTCTGCAGTTTTTTGAATTTCTGAGGCGACTTCGGAAAAAGCGATTTTGATTGAAGCAGCTGGTACAGAGATTTTAAATTTACGGCGAGTGCTGTTAACTTCTTCAATAGTTGAGGAAAATGTCATTTTTTGTTCCTACTTACAGTGTAATCCTAGATAAGGATGTTGCTTTAAAAGTTGCCAAGTCCGAAAAAGAGAGCATAGCAAACACGATTTGATTAGCTACGAACAATTACTAAAGAGAGGCTAATAGGTCAATACTGAAGTGCATTTTGAAATAATAAAGAAGAAATTTTTACAAAATTTAAGGATTACAAGTTTGCTTTTAATGCCAAAGGCTGCAAAACATTCCAAACATCCCGTCGCCAATGAGGAAAGTCTCGTAAATCCCGAATACTAGGTAGAAAAAAGACTCTTATGGAAAGCCCGCGAATGGACATATTCGTGATTTCTGAATTTTCTAAGAAATCAGAACTATTCAGATTTTTATCTAAATGGACTAAAGAATGAAGGGCTCGGTAGCCAAAACAGAGGATAATTTTGGGCTCTACATGAAAAATTTCTTGTGACAAATTTTGAAGACTGCATGCTTTAATTGCATTTTCAGGCAATCCTCGCTCAGGAACACATTTTATTGCAAAAGAAAAGTGACAACCATTTAATATATTTAATTTATTCATCAAATTTAATACAATAGAGGAAATTGGAGAAAGAATTGAAAAAACCTCATTGCTTTCTTCATCAACTGTATCTGGAAAGTCAGATAAAACAAAAAAAGGTTTTGAATTCATTTTTGATTCAACAAGTACCCTTTTTCTTTTGTCAGAAAGAGAACATGCGGAGCATTTAGAAATATTTAAAAAGGGGCTTTCTTTTTCTTCAACTTGAGAATGAGTCTGAATAAAAGCGGGATCCAAAATTGGAAAACGAACCATTCCTTCATTGATGCCTAAAAGTAACTTATCTTTAATTTGATTTTGTATTTTTTGTAAGTCACTCACACTAAGACTCTCCTAAAAAAGCTAAGAGTATTGATTGGTATAAGCCGTAATTTAATTATATAATTTTGTAAAGTGATTCTAAATTAAAAATTTATATTAGTTTTTCTGCTGCTTTCTCACCAATATCTTCGCGACGAGGAAGAGCTTTTGTATATTTAATAATTAAACGTTCTAGTATTGGAAAGAATTGAAAATAAGTTAACACAGGATTCATCCAACCAGTAGTAATACAATAGTATTTATTAAAAGGAACTGTATGATGTATTTTATGATGTTCAGGATTTAATAAAATTCGTGTTTTTTGCAGAAAACGTAGAAATTTATTAGGATTTTTACTATGCGCCCATTTATGAATTTGATTTGTAAATAAAACAAAAAAAGTCATAAAAAAAACAACGTAAACAATAAAAGATGTTACTTTAAAATTATTGCCAATATTTAAAAAAAGACAAACAAACAAAACAGGTGTTCCGGCTAAAGCACAAGCTGCATTTGTTTCAACAAAATCATGTCGAGTAATAGCAAGTTCATCGACGTGGTGTTCGCGAAAAGGACGAATTAGAGCAGGTCCTAAAAGAGGAATATCTACAGACCCCCAAGTATCACCAGCCCAATGAACAACTCCCCCTAAAAAATCACTTAAAACCCAACCCAAGATGAGTGCAGGAATAGATAAGAACCATAAATCAGAAAATGAAAATATGATTCTCCAAATAATAATAGCTGAAAAGGTAAAAAATAAAAAAAGACCTAAATATTCAATAAAACGAAACCATTTAGGATAGCCATTTGCAAGTTCTTCATGATTTCTTTGCACAATATCAGATGAAGCGGTCTTTCTCTCATCTTCCATAATAAACACTCCATTTTTAGAAACTAAAAACACAAGATCCCATTATGTTATCATAATTTA
Organism: Silvanigrella paludirubra; assembly: GCF_009208775.1. Taxonomy (NCBI): domain Bacteria; kingdom Pseudomonadati; phylum Bdellovibrionota; class Oligoflexia; order Silvanigrellales; family Silvanigrellaceae; genus Silvanigrella; species Silvanigrella paludirubra. The sequence continues at coordinate 50,022 of NZ_WFLM01000008.1, forward strand.
AAATTTTTTAAAATAGAGTCGAAAATTTATAAAAACGGCAATAATTTATCTTTAATCTCTGTTTTTTATAATATCTTTTAAAACGGCAAAAACTTCATCAACATGGTTAGCTACTTTTACTTTTCGCCATTCGGCAATAATAAGCCCCTCAGGGTTGATTAAAAAAGTGGAACGTTCAATTCCCATATACTTTTTTCCATACATGCTTTTTTCTTTCCATACTCCAAATGATTCGCAGAGCTTTCCTTCTTCATCGGATAATAGCAAAAAACTCAAACCTTCTTTTTTCATAAATTTTTGGTGACTTAAACAAGAATCTTTACTAACTCCAATTACATTGCAATTAAGAGAATTAAATAATTTTAATTTTTTTTGAAAATCATTAGCTTCAATTGTGCATCCAGAAGTCATGTCTTTCGGATAAAAATAAATGATATTCCAATTACCTAAAATATCTTCATTTGTTACCTTATTAGACTCTGCATCTAAAACAGAAAATTTTTTAACCTTAATTGGCTTTAATAAAATTGGTGAAATTACTTTTTTCGCTACGGGCATTTTATTTACCTCTAAAACAAAGGAGCCTCAACTTCTCGTTTTTCAATTTGATGTGTATTTTTTCTATGATCTGCTGTTGCTAATGCAACAGGGGAAAGATCTAAATAAGGCTGTAAATTAGGATTAAGACCCAATTGTATACTTTCAAAATCTAGGGTCGCAGTACCAGAGTTAACAACAGCAATTGGCAATTCAAATGCGTCTGCAAATAACTTTTCAAATTCTAAAACAACAGAAGATGAAGCGGATGTTAACCAAATTTGATTTGATTTTAAATTCCATAAAATTTCAGTTAGCTTCACAGATGGTAAAGTATTTTTTAAAAGTTCCTCTTTTAGTCTATCTTTAACCGATTCGCGAATTTTTTTTCCCACTTTTTTAATTGAGCCTTGTGCATCTTCTTTTTCGTGCCCTAAAGCATCAAGAGCGGCTCGTAATTGTAATTTCATATAAGTCGCAGGAATTTTTTTCTTATCGGAACGCATTCCAAATAAAAATACGTTTTCATAAATCAAGGAATGAGGATTGTCTATTTTTGCTTCACCTGTAAATGGATGACAAAAACCAGATGCTTCTTCCCTTGTATCATCAAGATCTATTGGAGAAATGAAAGCTTTTTGCACACGCTCTAATATCCACTGAAAAGAAATATCTTTACTTGGGGATAATATTTGAAAGCGCTTAATCGCTAGAGATCCAGTTGCAATAGGCATAATCTGTCTTTCTTTTGAATAATTCTAAATTTATATCTTATCATAAATAATAAGATATCTTCTAACTTACATTTTATCAAAAAAATTACAAATAAAAAAATAAAAAAATGCTTACCATAATAAAAATTTTATTAGGATAATGAATCATTTTTATAATTTTAAAATTATGAGATATTTTTAATAAATTTTTTATTAAAAATTTTAAATTTATTTTTCATATTAATATAATTATATTTTATATAATAGATTACCAAAAAAATTATTATATATAAAATTTCTAGCATAAACTTACATTTCAATAAATTATTTATTATATATTACAAATAATTATAAGTTATAAATTATTTTTAAACTTTTCTATAATTTCACAAAATAAAATTTGATTTTTAATTGCATATAAAATAAACGTAAGAAACATTCAAAGGACTGAATGGGAATCTAAACATGGAGGTTTTTTTTTATGAAAAAGATCAATTATTTTAATATTAACAATTCGTTATTTAGTAAAATTGGATTTGTTGTTTTATCTGGTTTTCATATAATAACTTCAGCACAACAAAATAATTCTCATAATTATGATTTTGATAAATCAGTACAATCATGTAATGAAAATATCGGTAATATTAAAAATATAAATGATTTATTTAGTAATTTAGAACTTTTAGATTTAAAATGCTTTAATAAAGTTTCTAATTTTAATCCAAGCTTAGTTGAAGGATATCTCAATCAAGAGAATATGCTCAAAATAGCCCAAAAAGCAAAAGAATTATTAGAAAATCGTTATAGCACCATAAAAAATTCAATCCATGAAATAAGTATACAAAAACAAGTTTTAGAACAGAAACAAAGAGACCAGCTTTTAAAATTAGTAAGTATTCTTAATACAGCTTATTATTTACAATCTCTAAATAAAAATTTTGTTTCTAATCCACAAAACGAGAAGCAACTAAAAGAATTAATTGCTACAATCACTCATACATATGCAATTTTAATTCATTATCAAAAAATATATGAGCTTAAAGAAGAAGAGAAAAAATCAAAAGTACTTTCTGAAGAAGAGAAAAACTTAATTAAGTTAAATAATGAGTTTAAAAAATTATCTAAAGAAGTTTTTGGATTAATTGGTTCAGCAAAATCCTACGAAGAATCTTTAAATTTAATAGATTATGTTACAAGAAATTCTCGCTATATTACAGAAAATAATACTCTTCTAATATACTCAATTTTACCAATTCAACTTGCATTATCCGCTTCACACGATGCAAACGGAATTTATTTTAAATCTGAAGAAAATATAAATAATTTTAAGAATATTATTATTAATATTCAAAATATTTTAAAAAATGATAAAGGAATCATTAATGATTCCTTTTATGAAAATTATATTTTAGAAATTGGCAAATTTTTAAGATATAAAAGTGTTAAAGATGGAATTATTGAGACCCTTAGAGAAGTAATTAAAAAAACAACTGGTGGCGATTTAAATGATCCCAAAAACAAACCATCTACCTTTTGGCTAGAAGCAACTTCTGCATTAGAATATTATGAAATTTTAAATAGAGACACTTGTAAAACGTTTACTGATGCAAATGGAGCGGACGCTTGTAAAGTAAAATCCAAATTAAGCAAATCTTTATTCAAAAATAGATATATTTACGATGAAGGTAGTATTGTCATTTACACTTCTTTAAACAAAGATGAGGCAAATAAAATTTATTTTTCAATGAAACAAGTTGAAAATCAATATAAAAATGCTTTACAATTATTTGAACCCATTAAAAATGATAGAAATAATAGGCTATATGTTTATATTTATCCGACAAAAAAAGACTATCTTGATTATAAACCATACATAAGCGATCTTGATAAAGAAGAAGACGGTGGTGTTTATATAGATAGCAGGGGAGCGTTTTATACCTTTGCTGGGAATCAATTTTTAGAAGATTATGTAAAACATGAATATATTCACTATTTGAATAGTAGATATTTATATAAAAATTTTGCAAATGAAACAAATCAACTAAATCCTTGGAAACATATGGATTGGTTTATCGAAGGTTCTGCAGATTTTTTTGCTGGTAGTAAAAAAACTGGAATTGGAATTTCTGAGTTAAGATATAATTCTTTTGTAACTCATAAAAAAGTGATTCCTATTTATGAAATATTAGATTCAAAATATGAATCAGAATATTCTGATAGATTTTATTTTACTCATTTTCTATTTAATAAACATAGAAATATTTTTGATAATTTCATAAATTTTATTAAGAATAATGATACAAATAAATTTATAAATTTAATTCATGAATTATCAAGAAATGAAAAATTAAATTTAGAGTTTCAAAATTATGTAAATAATTTAAACTTTAAAACTGGCGATATTGCAAAAATAAACAACAATATTAGTGATTTTTTTGAAGATATAACTACGTTTAAAGAAAGCTTTCAATCTATTGATCAAAACAGCAAATGTGAACTTTTAGCAAGTAGCATAAATTCTGATAGTAAAAAAATAAATCAAAGTGCTCGTGTATCTTGCTCTATTAAAATAAATCTATCAGAAAAAAATAAATTAAATAAAATGCTAGAAATTCCTAAACACAGTCAAACAAACTGTTTATATGATAAAACAAATACAATGTTTATCTGCGAAGGGTCTGTAAAATTAGCAAATTTTTCTGATTTATCAAGCTCTCTTAAAACAAAAATTCAAAACCTTGAATCAGAACAATTTGATAGAACTTTCCCAATATATAATGAGAATTTTTTCTTTTTTAAAGGTGATATTTACTCTTCTACCCTTGCAAAAGGTAATAGAGACGAGGGTTGGTATTATGAATATGTTTTAAGAGATCAAAACACTTCGTTTGAAGTCGATCCCGATGGTGAATACTCATTTCGCAATAAAGAAAACTATGAAAAAGTTACAAAATCTGTAATCATTAATGGTAAAGAAGTTGAATTGACCTTTTTCAAATTTAAAGATTTCGATAAAAGAATTTTTGCTAATAAAGTGCCTACAAGAAAAGTAGAACAAAATAATGGCAGTTTTTATTTAATTTCTGATATTAGCTTATACAGAAATGAGGGAAGCATTGAAAATACAACCGATGGCTTTAGAGTTTTTGATGATAAATTTAGATACGATGAAGTTAATGATTATGACTTTAAAGTAATAAAACAGCCAATAGGTTCTATAGTAGAAATCAACAATCGTTATATGCTTCGCTATATAAATGAAAATCCTAAAGATAATGATTCAATCACTATTTCAGTAATAAGACATAATGAAAAAAAAGGTGAAATTACATTACCAATAGACAATAGTTTTAACAGTGATTATTTTGAAGATATTAAAAATGAAGAAATAATTATTGATGAAACAATTAATTATAAAGTCAAAGATAGCTATCTTGATAATTATCTTTATAATAATATGAATAAAGAAACATTTATGCCAGGAGCTAAATACAATTTTACAATACTTAAAGATTTAAAATGCAATATATCAGATTTAAGAGATGACGGTCATTTTAGATTCATCAAAAAACAAGGTTGTAATGATAAAACAGATGAAGCTATTGTAACTGTAACAAAGGTAACAAACAAAGGATTGTTTAAAGTTAGAACTGTGAAAGTCATTTTCTCTATTGATTAAGCCAGTTTTTAGATAAGAAGTTAAACAAAGTTTTAACTCGATTGTTTTGAAGTTTACCAGTTGGAGTTAATAACCAAACACTCCCATAGTCTTCCAACTGGTCTTCTAAATGAATTTCTATCAATTCCTTAGATAATAAATATTTTTTAAGGTCCCAATAAGAACGTATTGCTATTGCTTGCCCCTCAATTGCGTATTGATTTAAAACATTGGATTGATTTGAAATCAGACTTCGCTTTTCAGAATACTCGCCTAATTTTATTTTACTTTTTTTAAATAATATTTTCTCATGTATTTCAAGAAAAACCAAATTATGTTTCTTTAATTCTGTTAAGGTTTGAGGAGTTCCAAATTTATTTAAATATGATGGTGTTGCACAAAAAATTAATTTATTTGCACCCAATTTTTTTCCATGAAGAGATGTCGATTCTAAATTTCCAATTCTGATTGCTAAATCAATATTATTTTCAATTAAATCCAAATAACTATCTGTAACTGTTAGTTCAATTTTGATTTTTGGATAGAGTGATAAAAATTTTGTGATTTGTTCGCTAACAAAACTTGTAGCTATTGCAGTTGAACAAGTTAAGTGTATTTTACCCTGCATTTCTTGCGATTGATTTAAAGAAGATTCAAACTCTTTCAAAGAATCTATTAGTTTTTGAGCATATTGAAATAAAATTAGAGCATCTTGAGTGGGCGTTACATTTCTTGTACTTCTAATAAATAATGGAAACCCAACTTTTTCTTCTAAATTATTAATTTTATTAGATATAGCAGCTTTGGATATTTTTAACTTTTTAGCCGCTTCCGTAAAACTTCTTTCTTGGTAAACATATATAAATGCATAAATATCATCTAAATTACTAATTTTCATAGATTAATCCTCTATTGTCAATTATATATTAACAATGTTTTCAACTTTTAGTGTATTGATAATTATATTTCAAGTGGTATTTTTGACATACGGAAATCATAATTTTCCTACACTCTATTTTATTTAGGAGACATAAACATGTTCACATTTAAAGCTTTTTATAATGAAAATAAAAATCAAATTTCATTTAAAAAAACAGAAGAAGAATTACCAAAATTAAATTCCAAAGATTTATTAGTAAAAATAGAAGCTGTTAGCTTAAACCCAGTAGATTTTAAAGTTGCTAGTGGTTTATTAAATAAACCGAATGATCAAAAAACTTTAGGTTGGGATGCATCGGGAATTGTTGTTAAAGTTGGTAGTGAAGTGAAAAACTTCAAAATTGGAGATCATGTATATTATGCTGGAGCAATCGATCGTCCCGGTTCAAATTCTGAATATCAAGTAGTAGATGAAAGAATTGTAGGTCAAAAACCAAAAAGTTTAACATTTAAAGAAGCAGCTGCTCTACCTTTGACAGCAATAACAGCATATGAAGCTTTGTTTACACAACTACAAATTTCAAAAAACATTTCTGACAAACCAAAAAAAGTTTTACTTGTAGGTGCCGCTGGCGGTGTTGGATCTATTGCTATCCAACTTTTAAAATCATTAACTTCTTCTATCGTTATTGCTACAGCGTCTCGCAAAGAATCTGAAGATTGGGTAAAATCTTTAGGTGCAGATTATGTGATCAATCATAATAATGACTTTTTAAAGGAGTTAAATCGAATTGGTTTTCAAGATGTGGACTATATATTTTGTATAAATGGGCTTGAATCTCACTTTGAAAACATGGCAAATTCAATCAAAACATTTGGAAAAATTGTAACAATAGATGATCCTGTAAATCCATTGAATATGATGTTACTAAAAATGAAAAGCGTTTCTTTTTCATGGGAATTTATGTTTACTCATTCTTTATATCAAACGGAAGACATGATTTCACAACATAAATTATTGAATGAGGTTTCTCAACTAGTAGATTTAAATAAAATAAAAACTACTATAGGTTTAGATTTAGGAATAATGAATGAAGTAAATTTAGAAAAATCACATGAACTTTTAAAAACACAAAAAACAATTGGAAAGATTGTTTTAGGAGTAAATGAGTAAACTATTTAATCTTCAACAGAGTTTGAAACTGGTTTTTCCGGTACAGTTGCTTCTACAGGATTAACAGGCTCTGTTGGTTTTGTAACAGAATCATCTATTGGTGTAGGTTGCTCTACCGGTGTTTCTTTAACCGAATTTAACTCTTTTTCATCCGCAGGAGGAGGTGGAGTTAAAACTGGTTCTTGTTTAATGAAAGATTCTTCAATATTTACTGGAAAAGTTTTTGTTGAATCCCAAGTCCCACTTTGTAAGTTTAAAGCTGAAATTTTAATATACCACTTACCTTGTCCAATGTTTTGAACAGGAAAAGAATTTTTAACCGTACTGAATACTTTAACTCTATTTAAAAAATCATTATCTGTTGCTACTTCAATTCTATAAAAAGAAACCTTTCCTGTTGATGTCCAGCTTAAGGTGTCTTTTAGTTTCATTTTATCTGGAATTTCAGCTCTAATACCAGTTGATTCTGGAGGATTAATCTTAATTTTGTGAACTTCTTTTCCATCTTCTTTCCAATAAACATCTCCAGGTGGTGGTATAGATATTCTATATTTACCTGTTACATTAGAATTTCCATTTAGATAAATTTTTTGAAAATTAGGATCTCTTGAAACAATTATTTTTTTCTTAACAGGGACATCAAGAATAGGACCACCGTCTTGAATATCATAATTGTATGTATCTGGACCCGATGACTCGTTATTCGTTTTTATAAAAGGAGGAGGAATCACGGCAACTGTTTTTTCTTCTACAGGTTTTGCTTCTGATTTTGGTGTTGCTGGTTTCACTAATGGAGAAACAGGAATAGGTTGCGCAACAGCTAATTCAGGTTGAGATGCTTTTTTTGTTTCCTTCACAACTTGTGGAGCTGTAGCTACCGTAGTTTTTGAAGGCTCAGCAATTGGAGTTGGTGGCGGTGGTAACACGTTTGATTTATCCTCAGCAACAGGTCCTGGAATTGTTTTATCTGAGGCTATCTTATCTTGTTTTTCTGGCGACTTCACCCCAAAAGGAGAATAAGGACCAAAAAAAAGAAGACCAGCTGCCGTTGCACCAGCTACCCCAACACCAGCCGTTATGCCTGTTAAAATCATTTTTCTTTTTCTTGTTAGATCATCTTCAGATGTACTATCAGGAAAACTTTCGTCTTTGTGAGAAGAATTTGTCTCTTCTAAATTCTCCTTTTGACGATTAACGGATTCTGTTTTTTTCAGGCGTATATTTGTCATTTCGAAACCTCTAAGCACTGTTTTTCCTATGCAAAGTTTATATCGGAACAACAAAGAATGGATTAAGGTGACAAATGTTACCTAGAGGAAAAAATTATGTAGGAAAATTGTCAGTTGAGGAGAGATTGAATCATGTTTTTAGATTTTAAAGCAAATCCTTGTTTTGCAAATTTATGAGCAATCGCATCATAGGAAGATAAAATTTGAGAAATGGTACACCTGTAACCTAAGTCAACTAATTCTGTACGAATATAATATTTCATTGGATTTCCAGCCATAGCCTCCATAACATCATCTGTAGGCTTGAAAATAACAAAATCAACATCAGGATTATTATCCATAGAGTGTTTTAACATAGAACTTGATCTTGTTTGAACTAAACTTTTAACTGCTTGAACCATGGTAAAGTAACCACCGCGTTTCATTACAGCACCAGGTAAGTTACTCGTATAAGGTACCATTGGGTCAATATAAACAACAAGAGCTGCTCCTTTACGAATAGCTGTATTAAAGTCGGAAGCGCTTGTTAATTGTCCATCTGTAAACCAATGTCCTTTAACCAATTCGGGTAAATAAAACGGCGGCAAAGCCGTGCTAGCGCGGATAGCTTGGCTTATTTTAATATCTCTCCATGGTTCTTCACCAAATACAATATTTTCTCCAGTATCTTGATCTGTTACGTTAATATAAAGTTCTTTTTTTAACGTAGCCATATTATCTTCTATTCCAAAGTGCTTCATTTGTTTTTCAAAAAACTTTTTTAATTTTTCCCCTTTAAAAAAGCCTGTTGGAACTGAATTTTGCAATCGACTTATCAGTTCCCCAGAATCAAAAGTAGAAAAAGCTCTGACAAAATCAAATGCCCTGCGAGCAATTTCTGATCCTGCTAAATCAAATACAGTGTTTAATCCCAAAGGTTCTAGGCTTGTATGTTTTCGGTATATTTGTCGAACAAGATCATCGGAATGGACTCCAACTGCTAATGTACTTGCAATAATAGCACCAGATGAAACTCCACAAAAAATATCAAAATCACCTGTTTCTTTATCTAACAAACAATTATCAATAGCATTTACAACACCAATTGAATAAATATAACCTTCAAGACCTCCACCAGATATACAAATACTGGTTTTTTTATGATTTTGCCTAAAATCATAAAGCTGTCTCGTTGCTGCTAAAAAAAGTTCTACAGAATCGGATGGCTCAGTGATTACCGCTCTTACATTTGCAAGACTTAAATAAAATTCTCGATTTGTTTTTCTTGCTGATTTAGGTAACACGACAACCACACGACGCATTGTATAAATAAAACCGCGTGGCGTAAAAGTTTCAATTGCTGTTCTTAAATTTTCAAAATTTATTGGTTTTTGTTGTTCTTTATGTTCCGTAAAACTTTGCGAAGTATGCAGTACTTCAGAATTTTGCATTTCTTCCATTTTTAATTGCACTTTATCAAATTCATTTGATAGAATTGGATGACTTGTATCCTGCGTTACGGTTCTTTCATCCAAAATAATTAAATCTGCATCAAAAATAGGAAGCTCTTTAGCAACCTCATGAACATCGGTATAAAAATTGACTGTAGCTCCTGGAAAAGAATTTGAGGCTAAAGCGAGCCTTCGAAGCAAATAAGATGATACTGAAAAAGAATTTGGTTTTTCAGAATTTGTATTTTTTGCTCCTGCTTTAATAAAGTCTACTTTTAAAGACTCTATTAAATTAAACTCACCAACATACATCACACGGAATTCTTTATATCCAGAAAATTTATCTGAAACCAAGATATGCTCCTTTTTTAAAAGGATTTTGTTTCTAATCTTCTAAATTAGAAACTTTTGGGGTTCTAGGATACATCACATATTGTAAATACTTACAAGGAATGTTTCCATTATACACAGTTACTCTCCGTGTTGGACGTAATCCTACATTTTTTAGTCCATCTTCACTACCTGTAATTAACCAAGCTGTCCAATGAGGATATTCTTGTTTCCATAAGTTACCCAAAGATTGGTACATAGGAGAAAGATCTTCACCTTCTTCAAGTCTTTCACCATATGGCGGATTTACTACTAATATACCTTGAGAGGCATGTGGTTTGCTTTGGAAAGCATCTTTTTTAGAAAAATGAATTAATTTGCTAAGCCCTGCTTCCATTGCACATTCTTTTGCCGTTTCAACATTTTTCTCAGAAATATCGCTTCCAAAAAAAGGGGCGAGGGAATCTTGGAATGTAGTAATATTATTTTTTTCTGAATAAAGTTTAATTCTCATAGGAAGATCGGCAATTGGTTTTTCATTTGCAATTATTTTAGCTTTTAAGTCTTTGAGAGCTACCTTCATTTCATTAGCCTTGTTAGGACATAAATCCATAAAAGAAAACTCGTTTCTATGAACATTGGGTTTCCAATGTAACAACGCTAAGGCTGCCTCTATTACAAAAGTTCCTGACCCACACATTGGATCAAGCAAATAAGGTGACATAAGTATTGGTTTTGCTTTACTAGTAATTCCTTGTTGTTTTAAAAGCCTTGTTTCTTTATCTTCAAAATAAACAGCATCAGAGGAATTCCAAATATGGTTTGCTAATAAATTCCAGCCTGAAATTCTTAATAAAGATGCTGCTAAGGATTCTTTTAAAGGAGCTTCCACAGTTTTTACACGATATCCTCTTTGAGAAAGAGGCTCTCCCGTTGTATCAACAGAAATACTCAATTTATCACGGAAAAGTCTTACAAAAATTTTAACATCGGGTCTTTCTGTATTTACATCGGGTCTTTCACCAAATTTGTCACGAAATGAATCACAAATCGCATCTTTTACTTTTAAACCAACAAACATAGAGTTTTGGACAAAAGTATCATTTATGGAAGCATTGACTGAAAAAGTTAAATTTAAATCAAAAATAGAAGTCCAATCGAGAGATCGAGACATTTCATAAAGATCTTTTTCATCATTAACTTGATCTTCTGCAAGAACGAGCAAAACCCGACTTGCGCACATAGAAGAAAGGTTTACAGCGATACAACCAGCCCAAGGAGCTTCTAAATAGCAACCTGCAGATCCTTTCCAAACTCTGTGTTTGATTTGAAATTGAGAACAAATTTCCTCAATTTCATCTTTTAAAATATCTTCAAATCCCCTAGAAGTTGTTATGAAAAAACGTTGGATAGATAAATTAGAATAATAATATCTTTCATTATTTTGATTACGGAGGTGATTTTCCTTTTTCTTCATTTTTTTCCTTAGCAGGAGCGCATAAACCTAGTTCTCTTAGCATTTCAAATTCTCTGCCAGAGCGAATACGTGTATAATACTCCAAAAATTGTGTTGCTTTAGCGGGTGATGAGTTTTCTAGAAGTTTTGTTACCTGACGTGCAGGTAACCTACTTAATAACGCTATTACTAGATCTCTATCCATTGTATCCATTACAGGAGCGACTTTTCGAGGTTCCATTTTTGAAACAAACTCAACAGCCTCTTTCACCCTATCCTCTTTCAGTTTTTTCTCTTTTTGAAGTGTTTCGTCAAGTAACCTTTTCTCTTCTTCAATTTTTTTTAGCCTAGAATCTACATCAAGACGAGCTAAATCATAAGATTTTTTTGCCTCTTGTAATTTAACGATTTTTTGTTCGATATCTTGTTTGGTAATTTCAAGCTCATCACGAATTCGCATAGCTTCTGTAGCGGTTAATTCTCCCCTAGGTATGACAGGAAGATTTTGGGCAAAAGTTTCATTTTCAAAAAAACCGTTTAATAGAATACAAGGAAAGAAAAGGAGTAAAATAATCACTCTTCACCTCTTTCTTGAATTTGATTTCGTAAAAATTTTTGAGCTCCAATTTCATCAAGGCGTGCTTGCTCTTTAATAGATTCTTTTTCTAAAAATTGTTTTTTCTTTATATCTTTAAGATTTTCAATTATTTTTTGATTTCTTTTGGATTGAATTAAGGCCTGTTGAAATACTTCTAAATCAGACTGATATGTTCTTAAATTATCTAAAAGCTCCATTATTCTTTCTTGTCTTATTGTTAATGACCTTTCAAATAAAGATATTTTATGCATTTGAGCTAATTGAACACTTTTATTTAATTCTTCTCTCTCATTAAAGTAAAAATCTCTTTCTTCATTGATCATTCTTTTTAATTCATTAATTATATTTCTTGTATACTCAACTCTAAGTTCTGCATCACGAGTTTCTTGTTCCCTTAAATTTAATATTTTTTGTAGAGTAAACCGAAATGTCATACTTCTACCTCTCTAGTTAATTCATGTAATAAACTTAGAGAATCTTCAAAATTACAATTTATAGATCGATCTTGTTTTAAATAAGATTCAATTTTAGGAAGAATTTTTATTGCTTTATCCAATTTTGGATTCATTCCTGGATTATAGGCGCCAATTGTTATTAAATCTTCATTTTTTTGATATTCAGACATTAAATCTCTTAAAATACTAACTTCTTTTAAATGTTTTTCATCTGTAATATCTATCATAACGCGACTAGCGCTCGAAAGAACATCAATAGCTGGAAAATGATTTTTTTCGGCAAGTGATCGGGATAAGTTAATATGCCCATCTAAAATACTTCTTGCAGAATCGCTTACTGGATCATTAAAATCATCACCTTCAACTAATACAGTATAAATACCTGTTAATGAACCTTTTGAATCGCTATTTCCAGCTCGCTCTAATAGCTTAGGTAACAAAGAAAAAACGGATGGAGTATATCCTTTTGTTGTGGGAGGTTCTCCTACAGATAATCCAATTTCTCTTTGAGCCATAGCAACTCGTGTAAGGGAATCCATAAGTAATAAAACTTTTTTTCCTTGTTCTCTAAAATATTCAGCAATTGCTGTTCCAACATGTGCTGCTCTTACTCTACTTAAGGGAGATTGATCGCCAGTTGAAACAACAACTATACTTTTTTTCATACCTTCAGGACCAAGATTTTCTTCAAGAAATTCTCTAACTTCTCGACCTCTTTCCCCAATTAATGCAATTACGTTTATTTCGGCATCAGAGTAACGAGAAATCATACCCATAAGAACACTTTTACCAACACCAGAGCCTGCCATAATGCCAATACGTTGCCCTTCACCAAAACTTAATAATCCATTTATAGAGCGAATACCTGTATCAAAATGACTTTGTATTCTTTTACGGATTAATGGATTTAAGGGTTCACGTACAATAGAGTACGGCACGCCTTGATTTTCAGTAAAATTTTTGCCTGTCATGGGGCGCCCATAGCCATCAATTATTCTTCCAATTAAATGCTCCCCAACCATTATTTTTTGTTCACGTTCTATGCATTGAACAAGGGAATTAGCACAAACCCCAGTAGGATCAGAAAAAGGAACAACCAATGATTTTTCTTTTCGAAAACCGACAATTTCACCTTCAATTGAGAACGTTTTTTCTCGATTAAAAATGCGAACTAAAGCACCTAAAGGAGCATCAGATAAAGTAACTTCAATTACTGTTCCAACAATTTGGACAACTTTTCCATATTTTTCAAATGAACTATGAGAATCTATTATTTCTCTTTGTTTCTTTAGCTTTAATAGGGCTTGATTTGAAAACATTTATTAAATTGCCTTTTTTAATTCAAAATTTTCTTTTTCATTTTTTTCTGATTCATTATTTATATCTTTAAACAATTCAGACTTAATATTTTGAATAACATGATCAACATTTTTCTTAATATCCACTAGAGAAGCACCCGTATCATTTTCTATCTGAAAGCTTCCAATTTCAAGAGCATTGTTTTCTTTTATTTGAATTCTTGAATTTTCATTCATAGATTCAAGATGCTTTTTAATTCTTATAGCATCACTAGGATTCATTTGAATTGATAAGGAAGACGTTGCACTGAAGGATTTTAAAACTTCATCAAATAACTTTATCAATGATGAATCACTTACTTTTATTTGTTCTCTCAATATTCTTTCACAACAAAGTTTAGCTAATTCTAAAAAAATATCTTTACCTTCTTCGATTAATGAAATTTTTAATTTATCCATTCGAATGGCAGCTTCTGAAATATTTGAAAAAGCTCGATCAAATTTGGATTCAGAAGCAATCAATCCTCTTTCTTCACCAGTCCGAAAACCGTTTGAATTTCCTTCTTCATATCCTTTTTTAAAACCTTCTTCACGTCCTTCTTTTTCTCCTTTTTCAAAACCTTCTAAATGACCTTTTGAGTAGCCTTCTTCTTTTGCTTCTTTCAATTTTAATTCAATCTGATTTTGATCTATTTCATTTGGTTTATTTATATTTTCAATTGGCTTTTGTTCCATTTGAGGTTTTATTTCAACGTTTTTTTCTTCAATATTTTCTTTTTTTTCATTAACTTCTTCTGATTTACTTGGATTAAAATTTGTGAATTTATTCTGATCATTTACTTGTTTTTTTTGTTGATTTTTTTTATTTTTATTATCTATTTTAATTTCTTCAGAATGCTCAATTTCAGCAAGTTCTAATGCCATAGCTTCTTCTTCATCCATTATAGATCTTCTTCTTCTCTTAACCATTTCCCTTTGACCTTTTTTATAATCTTCAGTCATATCTCTTGGAATTAATGGCTTAGATTTTTCAGCAAAAGGTTTTTCGAATTCTTTTGCAATTTGAACTTTTTCAGAAATTTCTAGTGGGTCATGCATTTTCTCTAATATAACAGTTTTTTTAACATTATCTGGAAAAATAATACTTTGTTCATTAAAATGAAGCCATGGATAACTTTCCATATCAAGCATTTTCATTACTTTTTCATTTGATTTTTTAACAAGTTTACCAACTCTAGAGCCCACAAAAACCTCTTATATAAATTACACTAATGCATTTTCTCCACTTGCAGAAATAACAATTTTACCTTCATCATTTAATCTACGAGCTACTTGAACAATGGCAAATTGAGCCTGTTCGACATCGGATATTTTAGCAGGTCCCATAATTGTCATTTCTTCTTTTAAATTTTCAGCAGCTTTTTGAGACATGTTTTTGTAAATTAATTCTTTTACGCCTTCCGAAGCTGTCTTTAATGCTAGTTTTAATTGCTCTGGCTTAACTTCACGCAATACTGTTTGAATTCCTCTATCATCAATTTTAATTAAGTCATCAAATACAAACATTAATTTACGAATATTTTCTGCTAAATCTGGATCTCTTTCTTCTAATCTATCTAATATATTTTCTTCTGTAGCTTTATCCATAAGATTTAGCATTTCAACAATAGGATCAATACCTCCTACTTTAGAACTTGTTACGTTTCCTAGTCTCTGGATTTCATTTCTTAAAACATCATCAATTTCATCTATAATTTCAGGTGAAACACTTTCTAAACTTGCTACTCTTAAAATTAATTCTGTATGCAAACTTTCTGGTAAAATTTTTAGACATTCTCCAAATTTTTTTGGGTCTAAATGAGCTAAAATAAGAGCCATTGTTTGCGGATGCTCACTTCTTAAAAAATTGGCTAAAGTTTTCGGATCAATTAATTCTAAAGATTCTAAGTTTGCATTTGATGTTAAAGAAAGTTCATCAATTAAAGCATTTGCTTGGTCACTTTTAAAAGCAGATTCAATTAATCGTTTTGTAAAGTCGTTACTTCCTAAGAAGTATTTTTTATTTGATTGTAGAATTTGGTAAAATTCTTCCATTACAGTATCAATTGCATCACTATCAACACGACCAAGTCGACTCATAGCGCTACCAATGCGCTTGATTTCAAACTCAGTCATATGTTTGAAAATTTCTGCAGATATTTCTTCGCCAAATGCTAGCAAAAGAATTGCCGCCTTCTGGGGCCCTGTATACTTAACTGCCACATTATCCCCTTCATACTATTTTTTTTATTTTAATGCCAAATTTCTATCTTAGGGAGGAATAATAAGAACCACTTGTCAAATTAAAACAAGGAAATTATTTTCTATTACTTTTTTTCAAAAATTTGGCTGTTTTGTTAAGAATTATTTTTTAATATAAATTAATATTATCTTATAAAATATTTAAATTTAATTTTAGGTAATATTTATATGAAATTATTATTTAAAAAAATGTATTTACTCCTTTATAATTTATTTTTATTCTCAATTATTTTTTCACATTTCCAAATTAAAGCAGAATTACCCAGTGATATAAAACATATTATATCAAGAGGAAAGCTTATTGTAGCTGTTAACTCAGTTGATTATCCTCCCTTTTTTTATCATAACAAAGATAATAAACTTGAAGGTTATGACATTGACATAGCTCATGATATAGCAAAATACTTAGGAATTGCAGTTGAATTTAATCAATCAGCTAACACATTTAAAGGTGTCGTCAATCTTGTTGAAAATGACAAAGCCGATTTGGCGATTAGTGCTATAAGTGGAACACTTACAAGAGGACTTATTGTCCGTTTTTCAGATCCATATGTAACTCCAAACCAATCCTTAATTTTAAATAGACTACTTGAAGTTCAAATTTCTAATCACATTAAAATAGCTCCATCAAAGGCTAAAATTGCAATATTAAATAATTCCTCTTATGAAGACTTTGCTAAACAAAATTATGATTATTTTAAAAACAACTTTGGCGATTTTTCATTTGTTAAATATGACTCTCTTGAGCAAGCTTTTTCTGATGTACTTGACGGAAATATTTTAGGATTATATGTAGATGAAATTTATGCAAATTACATGACTTATGCTAACAAAAAAGCAAATATTTTTACTCATAAAAGAATAGTACAAGAAGCAATTGATCCTATTTCAATTGCTGTAAATTGGAAAAATCCAAATTTAGCATATTGGGTAAATTTATATATTCGAAGAATGAAATTTAATGGAAAAGAAAAAATACTTTATAATAAATACTTAAGAGATAAAAAATGATACAACGCTTAAAGAAAATACTTTTAAATCATTGGACAATTTTAATTGCTATGACGTTAGGTATGCTATATGGTATTTTTCTCCCAAAATCAGCTCAAAACTTAAACTTTTTTGGTGAAATTTATTTAGAAATGCTACAAATTACCGTCATACCAATAATGATGACTGCATTAATTTGCGGTTTTTATAATATTTTTCATAATAGTGACTCATTATATTATTTAAAAAGACTTTCTTTTTTTTATATTACTCTTATTATTTTAACTGCAACTTTATCATTTAGTCTATCTTTTATTATTTCACCAGGATCAAATTTGAGTAAAGATACTATTGAATTGTTAAATAATGGTCTTGGAAATACAGAATTAAGTTTTAGTAATAATATCTTATCTTCACCTGAAAATATTTTAGAAAGTATAAAAAAATCTTTACCAATTAATATTATAAAATCTATATATGAAAGAAGAGATATTTCAATTCTTATCTTTTCTATTCTTTTAGGAATTTCTTTAGGCATAACAGATAGCCCAAGTGTTAAAATTGCCATTTCATTTTTTGATGCTATATTTTTAGCTTTTATGAGAATGGTTAATATTTTATTATATTTATTACCAATTGGTATTTTTTTTCTTATCTCAGGATTTGTTTCAAATGTTGGAGTAGAAACATTAAAATCGTTATTTGATTTAATTGCACTTATATATGCCATTATATTTATTTTATTTATATTATTTTTATTTATTATTTCAAGGAAAAGAAAATATTCAATTTTAAATACAATAAAAAAATTAAAACATGCTTATTTAATTGCTTTTGCTACCTCGAGTAGTTTTGCCGCTATGCCAGCCGCCATGCTTTCTTTGACAAATGATTTTAAAATTGAAAAGAAAAATGTTGAACTTATAATGCCTCTAGGTATTAGTATTTTTAAACCAGGAATCATGATTCGCAGTATCACTATTGCCTTTTTTTTAATGAATCTTTATCATATTCCAATAAATATAACCTCAATTTTCACGTTATTCTTAAGTAGCTTTTTATCTTCTTTAGCCAGCACCGCTGGTCCTGCTATACTTAGTGCAACTACCTTTGGAATTGTATTATCCCCTTTAGGCATTCCACCTACTGTTGGAATCTTTTTATTGTTAAGTATTGAACCTATGATTGATCCTATCACAAGTATGTTAAATATTCAGAGCAATTGCCTTGTTACCATTTTAGTAGCAAAAACACAAAACACTCCCGAAGAAAACACAGTTTAATTCAATATATCTCTTCTTATATTTTCACTTATAATACATTCAAACTCAATATTTGTAAATTCACAAACCGCTTTAGAAACATTAAATAAGGAGTTTGGAGATGGAATATAAGAAGTATATATCAACGATTTTTTTAGAATAGAACTGGCATCAGCTGATTTTTTTCCAGTATTTGCTAATTCACTAGAAATTTCTGGAATAGGTGACTTTATAATGCCGCTTATTATTTTTTGATCATCAGTAAAAGTTTTAAAGCTTATAAGCATTGATGTTGATTTATCGGAAGAAGATATTGAATTTGCAACAATATCATCAATTTTATATGCTTTATTATTTGCACCAGGCTCAAAAGAATAAGATTTCATATATTTAGATGAAATAAAGCTTACTCCTAAGCCAGTAACTGCAGATATAATACCTAATGATAAAGACGCCCATCCAAGTGCACTTGCTGTTTCAGCGTAAGCAGCAGCTGCATTTTTATCCCCAGCTTCTGAAGCGGCTCTTGATTTTGCGCTATAAACTTCATTAGCTATTCCAGTTGCACCAGCAGCTACTCCTGTAACAAGTGATGTCGTTGCCAAGCCAACCTGAACAGCACCTGCAACCGAACCTGTCGCCGTTGATACCACTGTAGAAGCAGCTGCTGAAACCGATCCCGCCGCCGTTAAACCAAGCGAACTACCAAAGGTAACAACAGAAGCTACAATTCCTATGATTGCAAGAAGAATTCCTATTCCCATTACTGTATAAGAAGCCGCGCTTTCCCCTGTTGGGTCAAACTTCATGATTGGGTTATTTTCTGCAAATGTATAACCATTAATGCCACCTTTTCCAAACGGAGAATGGACATCGTATTGCATAAAACGACCTAAAGCAGGATTGTAAGCTCTGTAACCTTGTCCAAGGAATTGATATCCAGATTTCCCGTCTGTTCGTTCACCGTTAAATCCAAAGCCACTTGTTTTAGCACTTGTTGCTTTTTCAGATAAATCGGATTGCTGACCATACGGTGTATAGACAAAGTTAGCGTCTAATACTTTACGACCTTCCATGATACGAATCACACTGTGTGCTTGATCCGTTAAGAAAATTTGAGTATTTTGACCAGCTGTTACTTTACCAATAACACGGCCACTAACTTGAAAATAACTTGTCATTATGCCAGCTATAATCTCATTTAAAACACGAGAACCACTGTAATAGAATTTATTTTCTACATTTCCAGAGTCTTTTTGAGAAACAAGAATGCCAGAACCATTGTAACGATATTCTGTTACATTACCTTCTTTTGTAAATGT
>NZ_WFLM01000009.1 GCF_009208775.1 Silvanigrella paludirubra
CACCATAATGATAGTTATCATAAGTGATTGTTATTGTGCTTAATTTTTAGGCGTTAATTTCGCTCGTTTATAAACAATTTCTGAGCTTTGAGGTTAGGGAAAATTTTTAAATTGTTGCTCTAATGGAATTTGTGTTTATCAGTACCTATATAGTTACCTTATTTAAAATTATTGAACTTGCAGTTAAGAAACTAAAATTATTAAAAAATATTGACCGAGGATTTGACAAGCCGACCATTGGACGGTATAAATATCTTATGAAGATTCCAGGGTTGGAACTTCATAGAGCATTTAAGCTCATTTTTAGGAGATCATGCAATGACTAATTTAAATTATTCTGCTTTTGATTTAAATCGCCACGAAGAGCTTTTTAATATTATTAATGCGCATGATGCATGGCGCGAAATGATTGATGATGGTTTAAATAAAACCCCAGAGCAAATTTTTAACGAATCAGTTTCTATTTTGTATGAATGTTTGCCATATTACGACCAATTAAGTAACGAATCAGAAGAAGAATTTGAGGCCAGAAAAGAAGGAATGCCAGACAAATTAAAAAAATTAATTGAAGAATTTTGCTTTGATATGAAAAAACAAAAAGAAGAGATGAACTAAAAAACCCCCATGCAAATGGGGGCTAGCTTCGGGTGATTGCTGCTGAGAACAGCAATCGCAACTTTAAACAAACTACTAACTAAATGCAATAAGGGATTTTAAAATGACAGATTTTATATCAAAAAATGGCATATATTATAATGATTTTAATGACGAATTTAATTACATTGTTTACATTGAAGAAACGACTTCTTTTAATGATTCAGGCGAACCAGGAGAATGGAACGCAAGGATAGAAACAATAAAAGTTTTTGATCCAAGCCAAGAAGAAGAGGCTTTAAAATATGCAGAAAGATTAAATTTAAATGTGATAGAATTTCCCAAAGGCTCGCGCGTTTCAATTTCTACTCATAAATCCATGTTTAATTTTGTATAAATTTTAAAAAAGGAATATTAAAATGGAAATGACAAACCTAGTAAAATTAATTCGTAAAAATGCAAATTTAACGCAAGAAAAAGCCGCTAATATATTGGATGTTGAGAAAAGGACTTGGGAGCGATGGGAAGAAGGGTCACGCACCCCTAGTATTCAAAACATGGAATTATTTTGTATAAAAACTAATCAAAATTTTGATGATTATAAAGATGAATTTGAAACTTATTTAGAAATAAATAAATTATTTAGTGAACATAAATTTGATAAAGAGAAAATTTTACTTATAACTGATATAGCTGAAAAAATTACGAAAGATATTTTAAAAGAATCTGAAAAAAGAAGAGCAAACGCAGAATTTTGTAAACTAGAACATTTTAAAAACGAAATATTAATCACTAGATGGGGTGATAGGGCTATTTATGCTGGTACTAAAATAGACGCAAATATTAGAACTTGGTACAATTTTTTGTTAGAAGATTTTCTAATTAAAAAACAGGTTATAAATTATTTAATTGAATGTGACAGTAAAAATTTAAGTTTAAATTACAATATTTCGGAAGAAAATGCCTCTTAAATAAATAATTATTCCAATTTATTTATTATTATGATTTTGACCGAGGTTGATAATGGGTAATTTTTGTAAAAATTTTTTAAAGCTTTTTGATTTTGAAATAGAATCATTAATTAATAAAGATTTAAATATTTTTAAAGCAAAAGAATTAGATTATAGTAATTTAATTACAAATAATAATGATAATTTAATTTCAAAATTGCATAAGATTTCAGATATATATGAAAATAATAAATTTGAAATAATAAAAAATATAGGCTTTGATCCAATTCAAGATTCTGAATATACATATATCCAAAGACGTTTTATTATAAATAATTATTTAATGTTTTTACAAAATGGTTGCTTAATGTATAAATTTAATGATGATTTTTTAAATGATTTTTTAAACTATCCATTAAATATTGAGGACTATATTTTAAGTAATAAAATATCATTAAATAACGATTCATTTTGTATTTATGCTAAAGATATTTATAATTTAGAACATAATAATAATAAATATAATTATAATTTAATATATGTTTCTAAAATGACTATACTTAATAATGGCGTGAGAAAAAATATATACCGATTCACATTAAAAGATATCAATAAAAATTATGGTAATATGTATCATTTTTTTAGAGAGACAGATGTAAATTTTAGTCTGGAAAGTATCTTTAAAATTAATAATATTTTATCTAATAATAATGAAGATCAAAATATAAACTTAGAATTAGCTAAGAAAATAATTAAATTAATTATTTATATTCAAAGTTCAAATGTTGATTTAAGAGAAATTAAGACTGAAGTTCCTAAAAATGATACTAGAAAAGAAAGAGACAGAGCTACAACAATTAATAATATTAATGATTCTTTAATTTCCTACTATAATGTAGGATATTCATGGAATAAATTACCAATTTATACACAAGATCAATGGTCTGTAATAGGGCATTTTAGACTTCAACCATGTGGACAAAATAGACAAAACCACAAAATAATATTCATAGAACCTCAGATAAGAACAAGACAATCTTCTAAAAATATAGAATTATCTAGTAATATTGCACAAATATAAATCTATTGATTTTCAAATTAGAGAGTGTTAATCCTTATTTTTAGAGGTTATTTTTCTAGTATTTGAGATTATATATGATAGATATTGAAGATTTAAATAGATATGACTTTACAGATGTGCTTCGTCAAATGAAAAAATACGTTGATATTACCATAAACGACGCTATGGAAAGCCAAATATATGAAGCTCTCGATACTATAAGCGTTGAAGAAATCATTCTTTTTCTAAAACACTATAATATAGACGACGTTAAATATCGGAGTAAAGAGTTTATTAAAATTCTTTCAATTTATCTTAATGAAGAAATTAAGAGCTATATTATTAGTAAGGGATATATAGCAAAAGAGTCTTATTTTATGAAAAATAAGACTAAAATAAGTGGTGTGGTTTTGAATTAGCCTATTGTCATCCCATGCAGCGCACCACCACGTAAAGCTAGGCCATACATTTTTCTTACACATTCCCTAACATCAGGGCTAAAACAATCATTAGTGTTTCTTATTTTATCTAAATATTTTGAGAGAATAGACAAAACTGTTTTTCCACCTGTAGATTTTGGGTCTAAAGGAAGACCGCCACCGCTAGAAATAACATAATCATTTAAATTTAAAATTGAACAAGCATAAAGTAACCCTTCTTTTTTAGAACGATTTAGTGCCTTATCTATTAATATATATTCATTTTGAGAAATTATATCAGTTACTTTAATAGCCCCATGATCTAAATTATTATCAAGCCTTAATAATGCAAAACTAGCCTGCTCGTATGCTTTTATTAATTCTTTATTTTCATCATTTATTAAATTAGGATTTTTTAAATACCAATTTATGATTGCTCTTTTGTCATCTAGTTCTCTGTACAATGCAATATAATCAAAAAATATGTTCATCTCAGAATCATTTAAGAGAACTATTTTATTACTAAATTCGTTGTAATTACCTAATTCTTTTGCCGCTTCAATTCCGCTTGCCATAGCATTGTCGTAGTTAGCATGGTCAAATTTTTCTATAATTTTTCTTTTATCAGTATATTGATTTGATAATAATTCTAAATTTTTAGGAACTTCAACTTTATTTATTGGTTTTAATTTAATGATTGTATCTATAAAATCTTGATTATAGTCGTTAATATCATCAGGATCAATATAGCCATAATTTGGATTTGTTTTGCGACTCATTAAAAAATCGCTACCAGCAACCGAAGAATGGTTGCCTGTCATCATCAAATCCAGAGCTGTATATAATTCATTTAAATTATTTTTTCTTGATGTTTTCTTAGCCATAAAAAAAGCCTCCCTATAAGAAAGGGAAACTTACATATATTTAAATTAATTTCAATCTTTTCTCCTATCATATTTTTTACAATAATCCATAGCCATTTCAACATGCTCAAACATATTATTGTACAATTTTTTATCTATTTCCTCGTTTTTTATGCCTTCATTTAAGGTATCAAATACTACTTTATAGCCAGACTTATATTCTTTTTTTGCTTCCATAAAACACCTCATTTTAATTATCTGTCGCCATAATTTTCATAATATTCTATCATATCAAAATTTTCTATCTCTCTATTCATTAAATCAAGATCAATTAGATTGAGTTTATTGATTATATAATCACTAATTTGGTCTCTTGTTTGATATTTCATTTTAGTGTTTAATTTATCAAATATGATTTTATATTTATTAATTATTTTTTTAATAATTATGGCAATTTTGTCATCCCAAACAATATACCCTTTATCGTTGAATTTGCTTATTTGATAAGATTTATTAGTTAATTCCCAATTTTTAGGCTCGCCTTTTAAATACCCTTCTTTATATAAAAATAAGTTTATTATAAAGCTTTCATATTTGATATTATTCTCATTCAAATGTTTGCTTAATGATTTCATTTTATACCCCATATTAGCGCATATTAATGAGCATTTTTTATTAGTCCTCAGATAAATCTTTTAAAATAAAAAAATTATAACCATCAAATTTTAAAACTGCTGTTATCTCTTTTGCTTTCATTTCATCAACAACACAATAAAATACAAAATGTGAATAGCCATTTTTAACTGCTTTATTCATCATAAACCCTGCCATGAAAAGAATATCCCAAGCTCTACCTTTTATATCATTTAACATTTTTTTTGCGCATTCAGTTAGATTTATGTAATTTTCATAAACATATTTTGAGCAATACACGGGGACACTAATTCCTAATTCGCATACTTCATTTTTAAATTCTCTTGATAAATTAAAAAGACATCCATCTTCAACGGCATTCTCAATTGTGTACTCAAAAATAACTTTAGCATTTTGATTTGACATTATATTATTCCTTTAGTTTTAAACTTATTATTGTTAGCCGCAATTTATGCGGATTATAGGATATTCTTAGAATTTTCCCAATATTCTTTTTTTCTTAGAGCTTTATTATATAACGAATATAATGTTTTATAAATTCTTGGGTTTTCATCCGAGTTATATTCAAACATACGTAATTCTTTTAAGAATCTATCAATTAAATCAGGTTTTAAATATTGTTTGTAACCATTCCCTGAATTTAATGAAATCAATTCTTTATTAAGCTCTTCTATATGAATACTCATGTTTTCATTATATCTTTCTGAATAAGCGCTCCAGTTGCTTTCTGCTAATTGATTAACTAACTTAATGCAAGGCAATCTAAATTCATCATCATCCTGAATTAGTAATGCTGTTGCAGTAAAGTAAAAACTCATATTAAATGCTATCACGCTCATGATGTATCCTTTTTATATTTTAGAAGTGTATTTATTTGCCGCTATTTATGCGGCTTTTTGAGCGCCTTGAACTGAATTAAAAAGCTTTTCTCTTAATTCTAAATCAAACAAATCATCAATATTATAAAAGTCAAAAACTTGATCGCCGCAGTGAAAATGTAGTTCATTTTCAAAATCGCTTGATTCGTCATAAACAACAACATCAATTTTAAATTTACCAATGAAGTCTACAGCTACCTCGTCATTAGAATCATAAATCTCATTAAATAAATGAATATATTTTAGTTCTTTAGATAAAAAGATTAATTGTTCAAGACCATCATTTTTATCAATGTAAGCAGCTTCTGAATATATATAGTCATTTGGTGAAATATTAATTTCTTTCGAGGATAATTTACAAGCTAAATCAAAAAAACTTGGGTAAGATAAATATCTTTGGTATTTCATTTTCGATACTCCCTATGGGAATGAGTTAATTGTGAGTCGTTTTGTCTCACAATTAATTGTTTACACCTGTTAAAAAAATTTGTCAATTTAATTTTGAAATTTTTTTAACAATTAATTTTCTAATTTTATTTGACAAAATTTTAATTACATGTAAATATTTATTTGTGGAACGATAGGCGTCCATAAATAAACTTTCCCATAGGGAGAACCGATATGACAAAGTCATTAAATATTTTACCATTTCAAAAGATAAATTTATTAAAACTAAACCCAAAAGATGAAGTTTTGCTTTCTGACGGCCAAATAAGAAAAGTTAAAAAAGTTGAGTTTGATACAATTAAAAATAAAACATTTTTAGATATAACATTTGATAAAAAAGTAACTGGTTATATTAATTCTAAATTAAAATCTAATAATCAATTATACTATTCAAATGGCAATCATATTGAAGAAGAAAATGGTAGTTGTATAAATATAATTGGTATAATCAAAAGAAAGAATCCAATCAAACTCACTGATAAATATTCAAACTACACTAGGGAAGATTTAATTTATCAATTAGATAATCTAATACAATGCCAAAGAAAATTAGTAAATCAATAATATATTTTGAGGTATTTTAATATGAAAATTTCCGAGATAATAGAGCTTTTAGAGATAATAAAAGAAGAGCACGGGAATAAAGAATTTTGGATATTTAATGATACTTTTGGCGACCACAAAGTTTATTCTATTAAGGTTGGCCAAAACAAATTAAATAAAACTGTCGCATATTTTGACCACGATGATAAAGAAGATGCGAAAGATATTGAGTATACATTGACAGATTTAAACACAACAAAGAAAGCGAGTTAAAATATGAATTGTTCAGAATGCAATAACTCAGGACATGTTGAAGTTTTTACTTGCTGCAAAGGTTTCGATGACTTGCTTAATAAAGAATGTTGTGGAATGCCTTATTTTGCTGAAGAATTTTGTAAATGCGGAATAATAAAACTGTATCAAATAACATATATCCATAACAATGATGAAGAAGAATCAGAAATTTATATCAATGCTAAGTCAGAAAAAGAAGCAAAGAAAATTTATTATTCAAAGGTTGAGAATGATGAATTGCCAGAGGATTCTAGTTTTTCAAGTATATCTGAAATTTAATCAAAGAAAGCGATAATATGACTAAAGAGCTTATAAATTTCAAAGAATATTTTAATGAACATATTCTAAAAATTGACACAGAAAATGAAATAATTAAATCATTTTTTTGCGCACGAAAAAACAATTCTGCCTACTGGTTTAGGGTTATTTTTGCTCCATATCACATAACAATTTATGGAGATATCGGTAATTTAGCTTTTCATGTTTCCGACTATGACTCATTAAAATGGTTATTATCTACCGATAAAAAGCATATTCAATATTTGATGAGTAAAGTTCCTTCTGAATTTAAATCAGCAGTGTTTGAGTTTTCGCATGAAAAAGCATTGTCTTTTCTTGATGAGCAAGAAAATGATTTAAAAAAATCTATACAAGACAAAAAAGAATCAGACGAGGATATGGATTTTTATGATGATAATTCTTTTTTTGTAAAGGAAAATATAGTCATAAAAGAATGTGAAGACAAAATTAATAAAATACTATCTCTAAAAGATGATTTACCAGATATTAGCGAAGAAGAATTTTATCAAAGACTTGTTGTTGATTTAGATGAAAGTGATTTAGAAACTTCTAGTTTTAAAGACTATACAAGCCATTGTTATTTTATTGCTGCCGCTTTATTTAAGTTTTGCAAATTATATAAAGAATATAAAGAAATAAATTTAGACCATGATAAAAATATTTATATGAATACTCAAGTAATAGTCAACTCTAATAACAATTATTGAGGTTTAAATGAAAGCTTATATCAATAAAAATACTCATTACAAATGTGACTACGATTTAAAATATCCATGGCCTGATCATACGGTTTTAAAACCTATGTATGATACTGATGAAAATAATAACAAAATAAATTTTTGTTTTGATCTTTATATTAAGAAACCTGAAACTATTATATTTACAGAAGGTGAAAGTTTTGAACAATGCGAAGATTTTGCTTGGAATAAATATAATGACTTTATAAATTGTTCTCTGCATGATTATGAATTAATAAATAAAAACCTCTTTCCAACTTCTTCTTGGGTTTTTGTATGCAACAAATGCGGACACATGAATTTAGGTGACAAAGCTTTATTAATCAAAAATAAATTAGCGGATACAGCTTTTTAAAGGTAAATATTTATGAATAAAATTTTAATTCTTGACACTGAGACAACTGGTTTAGATCCAAAAAAAGACTCCATAATTGAAGTAGCTGCAATTCTTGTTGATTTAAATCATAAAAGAATTGAATGCCAAAGATCAGGGTTAATTTATGCGCTGACAAATGAGGACTCAGAAAAAATAACGGGAATTACTCAATTAATGTTAGATGGAGTTAAGAACGCTTTTGATGATCCATTTAATTCTATTAAAATAATGGCTGAACAAAGTATTTGCATTGTCGCTCACAATGC
The DNA here is from genome assembly GCF_009208775.1 of Silvanigrella paludirubra. Taxonomy (NCBI): domain Bacteria; kingdom Pseudomonadati; phylum Bdellovibrionota; class Oligoflexia; order Silvanigrellales; family Silvanigrellaceae; genus Silvanigrella; species Silvanigrella paludirubra. Next base: position 8,382 of record NZ_WFLM01000009.1, read on the forward strand.
AGAATTTGATAAAGCTTTTGTGGAAGCTAAGGGGATTGTTTTGAGTGGCATAAATAATCTACCTTTAGCGTGGATTTGTTCATATCGCGACATAAATTATGACATTCAAACTGAAAATAAAAAACTAAGCACGCTTGCAGAGGCTTATAGCGTCGATTCTGGCGGCGCTCATCGTGCGTTATCAGATGTTACGATGCTCGCTCAAATATTATTTAAAGTACCAAATATTGAATCGCAAATTATTAGTGCAATCGAAAACAAAAAAAAGCCAGAAGTTAAAATAATTTCATTAGCTCCGTTTGATATGAAAGAGGATGTAAAAAAAGCTGGTTTTCGTTGGAACCCTCAAGATAAAACTTGGTGGAAGAATATTCGAGCTGCTAATGAGAATGAAATAAATAATATAATTAGCTCATTTGGATTTGATGTCAAAATAGCTTAATAAAATTAAGATGTTTTCATTTATAACTGAGACATGATTTTATTATAACTAGGAATGAAAATGATTTTGAAGAAAAAAAACCGCAAAATAAAAGAACTAACGGAACATCAAATGCTTTCTATGAGTAGTGAAGAGTGGCGTGCGTATAAAAAAAGACAATACCGTGCCAACAGAACACCAGAAGAAAGAGAAAAAGAGCTAGCTAAGCGTAGGGTTAATAGACCTAAATTAAAATCTGGCAAAAAAGCTCCTGCTTGGTTTGTAGAGTTATTAAAGCTTCCAAAGGGAAAATATTTAGCCAAAGATATTGCTGATAAATTAGGAATTTCAGATAGAAATTTAAAAATTGTTTTGCGTAAGAGAGGAATAGAACCAGCAGGAACGGAATTGATTGAGGGTTATTATTTTGCGTATTATTTAACTTCTCAATTTAAAGAACTTCCTAAAGAAGATATTGAGGAAGCAAAAAACAAATTAAAGGAAGAAAAATAATGAAATTCAGGGCAATAAATTTAGAAGGTGATTATGATATAAAAACTGATTGTTCATCAGGGTTAGATGCAGTTAAATCATTAATACAAAATATTGACGACAATTATAGTCATGATGATTTTTATGATGATGGTTATTTTTATTATTATGTTAAAAATATTGAATCCAAAAAAGTTAAAAAATATAATCATATTAGAAAAATTGAAGTCACATCAGAAGCAGAAGAACAAGAATTAACAGAATCAGATATTAATTTTATGACTGAAAATTTTAAAAATCAAAATCCCATAAATAAATTCCTTATCATGTCGGATGATGATGCTAAATTTAATTTTGATAACGCATTTGAATCAGAAAACTTTGATACAGCAGCAAAAGATTTTGCGGATTCTTTTAATGAAAGAGATGTATTATCAGACGAAGAATTAGACTTTATGGTCATAAATTTGTTAACAAATGAATATAAATCTTATCATCTTTGGGTTAATGTAAAAGTTGATGATATAATTAATGAAGTAGAAATAACTGAAAATGATAAAGAAGATATCAACAGGTATTTAAATTAGGAGTATATATGACTAACTTAGTACAACTTGATTTATTTGGATTGTCTGCAATAGTAAAAAAAGTGATTGAGAAAGTTACTTATGAAACAAGATATTTTGTTGAACTTATAGATGGTATTTACCACTGCTTTGTTCAGAGAAGAAAAGGCAGAGCTAAATGGTCAAAGAAAAACGTAATTGAAAAATCTAAAAAACAAATATTTTTGACTTACGCAGATAGTGATTTGGGTTTAAGGTTAATATGAAAGCAAAAATCGCTTATAATTATTATTTTGATTATGAATCAAAAATAGACACTTGGCCAGAAGGAACTTCTATTGTTCCACATGAAGATCATAAAACAAGTATTTATGATAAAGAAAAAGATGATTATATAATTAATGATTACTATTTTGAAATATATTCAAAAAATCCGGATTCTTATTTTTGCAGCCCTTCAGCTAAAACATTAGAAGAAGCGGAGAAACTTGGATACAAAAAATTTCAAGAATATGTTAACTGCATTGAGCATGAATTTGAACGCAGAAATTATACAACTGGCGTAGGTTATTGCAAACATTGTAATCTATTTAAATCTGAAGCTTTTTTGCCTTCTACTTTATGCATTATTTGCAAACAACCTACAAATTTTTGCTATGACAGCATTAAGAACTATTACTGTGAAGATCATGCATTTGAAAATAAAGATGAAAAGTATTTAAATGAAAAAAAAGAATTAGAGTTATTTAAAGAGAAAATGAAAAAAATAAAAGAAAGCAAATTTGAAAGGGAAAAATTTAAAGAAAGCTTAAAAAATGTAATGCATGCTATAGCTGATAGTGTGAGTATAGAAAAATGAGCGCATTCATTTTTGACAATCATTACCGCTATTCATCTAAAATTAGTTCATGGCCTAATGGAACATTTTTAATACCTCAAAGTACAGAAAAATACGACAAAGAATTAGATAAATACTCGTTCGATAAATATTATTTAGAAGTGTATTCCAAAAATCCTGATTCTTACTTTATAAGTCCCCATGAAAAAACATTAGAAAAAGCAGAAAGAAAAGCTTATAAGATATTCTTAAATTATTTGAATTGTAAAAATCATGAATTTGAACGTCAAGATTATTTTAGAGGTACTGGAATTTGTCGTAAATGCAATTTATTTTCTTTTCATGCTTTCACTCCTCTTTTTAGATGTGAAATTTGTAATATTCCTACAGATTATTGCCATGATGATTATTATAAATTTTATTGCGAGGAACATAAAGATCTTAATAAATCACAATACTTTGCAATCCTTCAAAACAATATTTTAAGATCGAAAAGATGTTATGAGAGAATTGCTAAACTAAATAATGAAAATAATTTTGAACAAATTCGTTATATGGTTGAGAGAATATATTTCAACAAAAGATAATTTTTTATAGAATGGTGAAACTGATTAATAATTGTGTCGAGGAAAATAAGGCGGATCTTTAGGAAGATCATAAATCGTACAAAGATTTGGACTTATCCACCTCCATTTACAAGGATTATTTTTAAAGAATACCGTAGTTGCAAACATGCCTGATAAAATCAAAATCATTTTTATTTGTTTCTTCATTTAGACCTCTATTAAATTTTAGAAATTTATTTTTATAAGTATGGACATGTATTTAATAATTTATTATAAATAGTATGTCAATCAGTTTTTCAAAAAGTCAATATATAGTTTTGTTTCTTTACCTTAATTTGAAAGGGTATTTTAATGGTTGTAAAAAAAGCCAGAAAAGCTTCTACCAAGAAGACCAGTGCAAGAAAATCTACTAGAAAAATAACTACAAAAAAAGCAGGAGCAAAGAAAAAGAAAGTAGCTGCTAAAAAGACCGTTAAGAAGAAAGTAACTAAAAGAAAAACAGCTAAAAAAACAACAAAGAAAGCAGTGAAAAAGAAGGTAGCAAAAAAAGCCGGAGGAAAGAAAAAAACAGCAAAACGTGGTCGCCCAAAGAAAGTAGGAGCAAAAACCGTAAAGAAACGTGGTCGTTCTAATAAGTCAGATAAGTTAAAAAAAATAAGAAGTAGGATTAATTTAGGAACAGATTCTAATACTCAACAAAACGTTTCTAAAGGAACTGATCCAAATAATCCTCAAAATGTAAAAAATAAAAGAAAGTAATATGAAAAATTGGATTAATTATCAAGGAATACAAAACAGATATGGAGCACAATCATCAAATTTAACAGAAGCACTTCGTTATTTTAGTTACTCATTTATTGCATCAATAATTATAAGTAGTAAGGAAGAATTTAAAATTGGTAGCAATATTTTGCTTTCTAATACTCAGATAAAAATACTATTAATATGTTGTATAACTTTTATATTAATTGATATTTTTCAATATACCGTATCTTCATTGCTTAATTTTATATTAGCTAATATTATTCATATTGATAAAAAACTATATAAAAAAGATAGCTCAAGTCAATATAAAATATTTGACTATAAAAAAGAAAATGATGATACTGAGAAAATATTTGAATTAGATTGTATATCTGTTTTTATTTATGAGATATTTCTGCCAATTTTGTTTTTTTTAAAATTCATTATTTCTCTTATTATGATAATTAGTGCTCTTATTTTTTTAATTACTACTATTAAATCAATTTAAAATACTTTATTAACTAACTTATTTAATCCCCAAAGTCTTCATTATAATCTGAGCAACAACCTTACTTTTAGTTAGTCCCGTTTGTTCAACTAAATTTTCAAGAGCTTCATTAACATCAGGTCTTAAATGAGTCATTACAGGTTCTAGGCGTGCTTTTTTTTGTTTCTTTTTTAGTTCTCTTAGTTCGTCAACAAAAGAATTTACGCTAGCAGAATTATTTTTTGGCTCTTCTGTTACGGTAGCGGAAGCTCCTACTATTTGGGGTTGTGGCTCATCTGTTGGTGTTGCTTTAATTTTAAGTGATTCTTGTAACCTTTTATTTGTTGATGGCGCGATGCTCATTTTAGACTCCTTCTACTATATTGGACAACTCTTTATATGCTACCGCAACGTTAGAATCAGGAGCGAATAAACCTACGGGAGTTTTTTGGCGCTGACTTTCAATTACTTTTACAGAGTCCGGAACTTTCACGGTTAGAAATTTTTCTTTGTACTCTTCTTCTAATTCATCGAGTAGAGCGCGTACAGCATTGGACCCGCCCTTTTGAAATGAAGTAACAAACACGCCTAGAAGTTGTAAATCGGGATTGTTACCACTTTCTTTTATCATCTGAGCAACTTCATGAATCGTGCGCATCCCTTTTTGTGAGTACACGCTTAAATCTGTAGGAACCAAATAATAATCAGCCGCAACAAGAGCATTAATAGTTAGAACATTCATTAATGGAGATAAATCAATTAAAATATAATCAAAATTATCTTTTATTTTTGCAAGTATACTTTTTAAAATATGTTCTTTATTCAGTCGGCTGTGCAAGTGATCACTGATAGTTGCGAGTCTACAATCAGAAGGAAGTACAAGCGTATTTTGCCATGCTTCAATGGCTGGTTTAATTATTTCATCCAATTGAACCTTATTTTTAACATCTAAAAAAGCATCAAAAATAGTTTTAGTTTCCTCGTCTGTTACTTCACTCATACTCTTACCTAAAAGCATTTTGCTTGCATTTTCCTGTGAGTCTAAATCAACAACGAGCACGCTTTTACCAGAATTTCCAAGTTGGTACGCGAGTTCAATTATAGTTGTAGTCTTTCCTACACCGCCCTTTTCGTTCACGATTGCAATTGTTCTTGTCATGGTGTTTTACCTCCATAATTATATTACTCTCATAAAATATTTTGTTAACTTAGTTTGATTAAATTTTTGGCAGTGAGATTTTTAGAATTGTAGAACGTTCGTTTTTATGAATGTTCGTGCGTACGAATTTGTGAAACACTTTTATATTTGTTTTTACAAAAGAGCTTTTAATCTCTCTAATCCGTCATTACTTAATTGTATTACTGCTAAAGCGGTGCAATCAAACTGATCATCATATTTAGCTTTTGGAAATTTACTCATTTCACTCACATATTCAGGAACCCAAGGGAACAATTTAGGGTTCGGTAAATAAATATTTCCAGCTTGTTGCAAAGGTTGAACAACTAAACCTCTGTTGAATTTTTCGGTTTTAGGATTGAATGGAATTAAGCCTGAAATTTTATTTTTTAGCATTGAAATAACAGCACTACCATTTGCTTTATCTTCTATATATTTAGCATGTGCTAACGGATATTTATTTGATAATAATTTTACTTGTTCTATTTGTTGTGGGAAGTCCCAATGACCACGAACTTGATCCAATAAATAAAGGTTAACACCTTTTTTGCCCCAAACTTGCCCGACTGTAAAATCATTATCCTCTGAGCCTTTGAAAGAAAAATCCCAAGTTTGAATAATGCGGTCGTAAAAAGTAAATGGTTGATCGTAGTAACGCCAATCTTCTCTTTTAAACAAAGTACCACTAGCAGGCAATGGGTCCTGTTGATATTGAGCGTTCCAATTATAATCGCCAATTGTCTCTTTAATGTCCTGAAGCGCTTCTAAGTCATAAAGCTCAGGAAATAAAGCCTCTCCTCTTTTTCTGTTTATTTCGTTTTCTGTTGCTATAGCTGGATAGCAAACAACTTGCCATTTATGAGGTTCTGTTCTTAATAAATAACCGCTCAAATCATCTTCATGCCAACGGGTTTGGATTATTAAAATTCCAGCACCTTTGTAGCGTCTAGTATAAACTGTGGATTTGTACCAGTTAATTACTTTATTACGCATTGTATCGGAGAGGGCTTCTTGTCCATTTTTATGAGGGTCATCAATAGAGATAATATGACCGCCTTTTCCAGTAATTCCAGAATCCACACTACCAGCAATGAATGAACCGCCGTAAGTTGTTTTCCATTTTTGCAATGACTTACAATCTTTTTTTAAATCAAATTTTGGAAATATTTCTTTGATCCAATCTTCTTTGATTAAGTCCCTGCATTTTCCTGAAAATTCTTCTGAAAGTGTTTGACCATATGAAGTAGAAATATATTCGCCTTTAGGATACTTACCCAAAAACCATGCAGGAAATCTTTCACTAAAATGAAATGATTTTCCATGTCGTGGTGGCATGAACATCATTAATCGAGGGGATTTTTTATCAATAACATCTTGAGCAAATTTCTCTAATCTTCTGCATATATCAACATGTACCCAACCAGGAATATAATCTGAAAAACTTTTTTGACAGAAGTTTAAAAAATCATCCTGTTCATTTTTACGTTTCTTTATTTGATTGAGTAATTCAAGAATTTTAATTTTTTCTTGAATACTACTTGTCATTTTTCTCTGCTTTTTGGTGTTCTTTTAAAAGTTTTTCATAATATATATCTAACTCTTCCCTTGTCATTTCTTCTATTGCTTTTGTATTATTTTGATTATTAGAATTGAATATGTTTATCTGAGAAGAATCACCATAATCATCACGAAACCTTTTACTCATTTGATATTGTATTTGATTACCATTTCCTTTTGCTGTTACAGCATTATTTAAGGCCAATGTTTCCCAAAATGCTTGGCATGCAGTTTGTGCTATTTCAAACGACTCTTTAAAGTTTTGAATTTCATTAATCCAGTTATAAACAGTTTGTTTACTCACTCCGATTTTTGAAGCAAAAAAAGAAAGGCTTTGCCCTTTCTTCATTGAGTCAATTATTTCGTTGTGATATTTATCTTGGAATAATTTTTTTCGGCCTGCGCCCTTAGGATTTTTAATTTGTTTAGATTTATTTGAATTTTTGACAGACGGTATAATTTTCTTCATTACAACTAATCCCCCTTAAAATATTATTAAAAAGAAGATAACGGACTGTCTAAATTAAATATTGGAGTTTATTTTTTTGAATCTCATAAAATTTTTTATAATTTTAATTCTTTTTATAAATAATACATGCTTTCCAAATGAATCAGCTTGCGAAAGATGTGAAAAAGGTTGTAGTACAGGTTTTAATAATAAAAATAATTCATTCACCAAAAAAGAACTAATAAATATACTAAATAATAAAAATAAATATAAGATAGTTATTATAGATAAAATTAAAATTAATGAATTTATGATTCTTTCTGAGAATAGCGAATTAATTAACTGTAACTTAATTAACTGTGATGGACTAAAGCATAAATTTTTAGCTTTAGAAGAAGATTTAAATAATAAATTAAAAACAACTGATAAATACATAGTAATGGATAAAAATACTAAAAAATATTTTATACTAGGATGTGCATGTTGTGAAAAATGTCCGCAAAAAAAATGTGACTAAATTATTCAAAAAACCAAGATATAATAAATATCATAGATGTATATGTAAATATATAAGGGAATATACACCAATTATAATATCTGTTTTATCTCTTTTTTTTGGAATATACTTTTCAATTATAACTAATAACTTTGATAGAACAAAAAAAGTAATTGAAATATCTCCAATTTTACAAAATAATATAGAATCATATAATAAAGAAATTATGTATTCTATTATTGAAAATAAGAAAAATAATTGCGTGATTAGCGATACGCAATACGAAACAGTTTTAAAACTAAAATCTTTATTATGGGCATACATAGAAAGTGCAAAAGTGTTTTCAGCAAGTAAAGAATTATATAGTAAATGTAATGAATCATTTAATACGTCATGGAAATTATTTAATAAATACTATTCAGATTTAAAAGTAATAGATGAAAATGATTACAATATTTTTGATAAGCTAAATTTGAAAGATAATTGCACAAACTTCAACAAAGATATAATTGAAAATAATGTCAATTGAACATCTTCCCAGTTTCTTGAATATTTTTATCAATTTGTTTTCTTTGTTGAGCGAGTAGCTCTAAAGCTTTAGGTAAATCATCTATATTATCAACAACAATTTGTTTACGCTCTGGAGTATCTGGTGGGTTTTGATGCAAAACAAATTCAGCAACTTTTTCAATTTTTCTATTTGTCTCTTTAAGAGCTATCTTTAATTCATCAACTTCAGATTTTAATTTACCAACATCATCCATTGTTGCTACAGTTGATGATGATATTTTTTCTTTATTAATATATGTAGTCAATGACTCACTTGGAGCAAAATAATTTTTATTATTTATAAATTGATAGTCATTAGGTCTTACGCGCCAATTTAATATTCCACGTTTAATCATTAAATCTCGCCAATCTTCAAACTTTTCTTTTTTATCTAAAATTCCAGCTAGTTCTAAATCATGCTTAAATATCAAGACAAATTCACCGTCTCTTTTTTCAAGAGGTGAATTTACATAAGTGTCAAGTAAAAATGTTGCAACTTTTCCTGAGTTTTCAATCTTTTTTCTCTTTAGATACATCAATAAATTTTGATATGTTTTAAATTTTCTATCCTTTTTTTCTTTTTTGTTGCTATTTTTAGAACTCAACTCTTCAGATTCAAAAATTTGTTCATCCATAAAATTCCAACCTTTCAATCCCTGTTAGTTGTTTATTTACTGTGTAATTATTGCATTATGACAATTTTATGTCAAATGTTAGCAGTATAGTCTCTGACTATCAACTAACTACGTTAGCACTTTGTGCTAACGCTAAAAAAAGCGGTGCTAACGCGGTGCTAACTGTAAAGTAACAGTTTGTTAGCACCGCGTTAGCACTAAACAATATAACTTATTAAAATACCAAGAAATACTAGTTTATAAGTATGTTAGCACCGCGTTAGCACTGCGTTAGCACCGCGTTAGCACAAAGCAGAAGTTTTTCTCTCGTATGTATGAAATCTCAGCAATAGTATGTATGTATGTTATACTATGCTCGATCTTTCTTGCCAAAATAAAAAGCATACGATCTCGACGTTTTAAAACCAAAGGCAAAATCTGCGCAGCTTGTGACGGCTCTTTGATTTTCTTAATATCTGTAAATTCATAGCCGCCACATAACTTGCATTTGCTTCGCAAATTGCAAGTTCATTGAAAAAAATAAAATTATTTCTTGTTGTTATTAAATAGAATAAAAGCTATTATTGTAGATATTAATTTGAAAATAAGGTTAAAAATGTTTACATATCTCATTACAATATTTCTACTTTGTGCAAGCTCATCTATCATGATTGTTGCATGGTATGGACATCTCAAATTTGTGAATAGTCCACTGTGGATTGTTATTTTAATCTCTTGGGGAATTGCATTTTTTGAGTATTTATTACAAGTTCCAGCTAATAGAATTGGTCATAAAGTTATGTCTGCCGCACAATTAAGAATTATTGCTGAAATGTTCACATTATGTGCATTTTTCTTCTTTTCAACTTTTTATTTAAAAGAAAAGTTTACATTAAATTATTTTTTAAGTTTCCTTTGTATTTTTGCCGCTGTCTATTTTGCTTTTTTTGGACCATTTAAAAATTGATGAGATTTTTAAATCTGGGTAAAACTTTCCCGTTACCTTTGAAGCCTATAAATTAATTTTAAAGCTATGAATTCAATTTTTAGATACTAACTGTCATGAGAAAATTTTTAGGTACCTTAAAACGCTTTAAAATGATTTTGTTTATTTATTATGCAATTTTCTTTTTTTGGATATTTAAATGCCACTCAAAACCCATTGCATCAAGAATTTCAGAAAATTTTGTTAGCGAAGGTTCTCGCTTTCCTTCTTCGTATTGAGAATAAGAAGTTCTTTCGCAACAAAGATCAATCGCAACTTTAGCCTGTGATAGTCTTTCAGACTCACGAATATTTTTAAATATTAAAGAAGTAACATGTTTTGAATTGAAAAATTTAACTGTGAATTTATTATTAGAAATTATTTCGATTTTAAAATCATCATCTGAAGCTTCACCTTTAGAAATTCCCTTTAAAAGCTGCAAAAGTCTTTTATTCAATCTTAAAAATAGATCTTCCTCTGTTTTTCCGAGCTCGATTAAATCAATAAGCTGAATCTTAGCGCTCCATACCTCGCTACCAAATCCAAAGCTTCCTTCTAAATTCATCTTTACCTCCAATTCTAATTTTTTTAGCAGTCAATTGACGGCAAAGCAAATTAAAATTTTTTAAAATGGAAATTGATTTAAATTTTTGCAATTATGATTTCACGAGGTGAAAAATGGATGATCAAATTTTAGTAACAGAATCAGAAATTGAAAATGTAAAAAAAGAATTTGAAGGATATGTAAATAAAATAGCAGAGGTAAGTAATTATTTAAATAACGAATTGGAAGCCTCTTTTGTTTTACTCTCAGCAGCAAGAAAAAATATTGATTTAATTAAAGCAAAATATGAACTTGATTTTCCTATAGCATCAGAAGTATATAGGAATTTGTCATTACAGGTAATTGATTTTGAAAATGAGATTGCAGCCCATCTAAGCGTAGGAAAAAAATAAAGTATTTTTTAAATTATTACCGTGCATATTTGGAGTTATTCGTATGTGTAATAATTTTGATAATATAGAGAATCAAGCAAGGATAAATTTAAAAGGAAGAATTGATATAACAAAAAGGGCTAGAATGATTGCTGAAAAGAGATTGAAATTTTATTCTTTTTGGTTAAATTTTGGAGTTGGTTTTATTTCTATAATGAATATATTTATAACTATATTTATGTTAATTTATAAGAAAGACGTTCATTCTAATGATGTTTTAAATTTAGCTGTTATTTTTTATTCTTTATTATTAATTATTGTATCTTTAATAATATGGAATAGTAATTTTGAAGTTAGATCAGAGAATTTTAGAAAATGCTATTTAAAATTAGATAAATTGATGAGAATTGATTTTGAAGAAAAAAGTTTAAATGATATTGAAAAAAAATATCATTTAATTTTAGAAAATTTTGATAATCATCATGATTTAGATAATATAAAAGCAAGAATTTTATTTAATAGAAATTCAAATAATATTCCATTTAGCCTTAATATATATGATAAAATATATTACTACTCTTTAAAAATAATAACATATTTATTATATGTTTTTATATTAATAAGCCCTTTAATAATAATTTATATATTCAGATAATACTTTTAGACAGTCCGTATCTATCCTCTTAACTTATCTCTAGGGGGGATTTATGAAAAAAGCTCTAGTTAAAGCTCAAACAAAAAATAAACAAACAATTACAAATTTAGATGGCTGGCAAGATGTTAAAAGAGGTTTAAATTCTTTTAAAGATAAAAGAACTTCAATTATGTTAACTGATTTCTCAGTTAGTAAATCTTATTCTGATATACTTTATAAAACAGATAGCCTTGCAAAAAAAATAGTGAACGAACCAGTTGAGGATTCTTTAAGAGAAGGCTTTAATTTTGTTTTAAAAAGAAAAAAAGAATCTGAAAAACTAAACCATGAATTTAAACGCTTGCTTTTAAGAAATAAAATTGAGACCGCTTGGAAAGATGCAAGAAAATATGGTGGATCAGTTCTCTTGTTTGGATTTGAAGATGGGCTTACATTAGTTGATGAATTAGAAATAGATAGAATAAAAGGTATAAAGTGGATACTTCCTTTTAATAAACATCAAATACAGGCAGAAGGAATTGATGAGAATTTAGAGTCATCAAACTTTGGTAGACCTTTGTTTTATAAATTTAATTATTCAAATAATTTTAAAGAAAAAAACAACACAGTTGAAAAATTTCACGCCTCAAGATGTATTGTTTTTGATGGAGATATTTTAGATTATGAGAGTTTTAAAAGTAAAGGGTTTTTTCATGAAAGCATTCTAACTTCAATTTATCCAGCTCTAAAAAACTATAATATTGCGCATGAAAGTATTGCGGCCGCTTTTCCTGAAATATGGCAAGGGATTTATAAAATTCCGTCATTTATGGACGCAATAGCTTCTAGTAATGAAGAATTAGTTAAAAAAAGAATTGAAGTCATGGATGATATGCGTTCAAATTTTCGGGCATTAGTTTTAGGAGAAGGTGAAGATTTTGATAGGAAAGCTTTATCATTCGCTGGAATTCCTGAACTATTAAATAAAGTGACAGAAAGACTTGTTGCTGTAGCAAAAATGCCTCACACAAAATTATTAGGTGAAGGCAGCCAAGGAAACACTAGCGGACGCACAGAACAAACAGAATGGTACGATATTGTATCTCACATTCAAGAACAATATCTACAACCTAAATTGGAAACTATTGGCGAATTCTTAAAACAGTATTTATGCCAAGATAAAGAGCAGGAAATCCAGATTGAATTCAATTCTCTTTATCAGCAAGACCCACTTAAAGAAGCAGATGTTTATCTTAAATATGCGCAAGCTGACAATCTTTATATTACTAATCAGACTATAGATCCCCATGAAGTAGCACAATCTAGGTTTAGTGGACTTAAATTTGGAAATAGAATTATTCTTGATAAGAAGATAAGAAAAGCAAATAAATTAACTTCTGAGATTCCAGAAGACAAAGAAAACAACGAGTCAGAAAATGAATAGCATTCAATTTATTGAATATGCTCTTTTAAATTCAAAACCAAATTTAAAAGTCAGAATTCAAGCTGAGCCACCAATATCTTTAGAACGTCAATTTCAAAATGAAATTTTAAATTTAGCAAAGCCGTTTTTTAAAAAATTTAGAAGTGATTTACTTTTAAAATATGACATTTGGAATGATAAATATTCTTTAAATTTAGATTCAGAAGATAATGAAGAAGATAAGAGTGATATAGAGATTTTTTTTAATAATATTTTGAAAGGTATCGGAATTTATTTCAGTTATAAAATCTTAAAATCTTTAATTAGTAAATTTTCTCAAAAAATATTAATTTATTCTAAAACTAAGTTATCAAATCAAATGGAAAAAATATTTAAATTAAAACCATTTTATAGTCAAGAAAATTTAAAAATATCAATTAATTTATGGGTTGAGAAAAACATCACAAAATTGAATAGTAATTTAATTCAATGTGTTCAAAACAGTAAAATATCTATTTATTCAATGTTTGAAAAGGAAGAAAAAGGAAAAGAATTTTTTAAAAAACAAGTGATTGAAAATCAATTAAAATTTGAATCTTCAATTGCTTTTTTTGCCCGTGATCAAGTTTCAGGTCTTGATGGGCTTTTAACAAAAATTTTGCATGCAGAAATTGGGATGGATAATTTTATTTGGTCTACATGCAGAGACGATAAGGTAAGACCTACTCACAGAGCATTAGAAGGTAAGCTATGTTCTTGGTCTAACCTTCCGAAATTAAACGGTATTTCTGTCTTTCCAGGCTCTGAAAATTGTTGTAGATGTGTAGCTCGCCCAATAGTAAGTCATAAATTAATTTAGACAGTCCGTTCTCCTCTGAATAATTTTTAAATGATCTGAAGAAATTATTCTTTGATCATTTGGAGAATTTTATTTAATGGGTGCTAATGTTTTTCCTAGCTATTCAAGGCAGGTCACTAATTATACTTTACAAAGCGAAGAGAGTGAATCTATTAATTTGCAAGGTCTGCAATTTAATTATAACGAGTCACAATTTATAGCTACAGTTAATAATAAATATGAAAAAATTATAAATTTTAAAAAAGAAGGGAGTAATATATTTTTTGAAACTGATTCTTTGTTAATCACGCCAGATATTAGTAAACCCACTACTAATATTATTGTAAAAAACAAAACTAAATCAGTCTTTTCCTATACATTATATGTTGTTCCATGGCTAGATATTTACCAAGATGAGATTAATGAAATTAAAAAATCTTTATCTAATAATTCATTTAATTTCTCTAAAACATTTCCTTCAATTGAGTTTGTTCCATCAAATATAGTTTCAACATTAACACACAATTTGGATAAAAGTGTTTCAGAATTAACGGTAAATGTTTTTGATTTTTCGGAAAATCCTACTATAAAAAGGCCTGTTTACGGAAAATTTGTTGGCGGTATTTTTCAAATTGGTGACATTGTTATTTCTCAAAATCAAGCAAATCCAAACAATGCAATTGACGTTAAATTTAATTCTGAAGTAAAGCCAAGTTATTGTTTGTTAAAATTAGAAGGTCGAAGCTTAACTCTTGAATTATTGGATAGTCAAAATAAAAATTATAACTATTCAAATAGAAATTTAGATCAAGGAACTTCTGAATTAATTAAACACAATTTAAATATTGATGTTTCAACTTTACCTATACACGTAAAGATTGAGTATTTAGTAAATGGAAAAGCTGTTTTCGTTCCTGCAAACAGACCAAGAACATTAAAATTTGGTAAAATTGGAAATAGCACATTAGTTAATTTATTAAATCAAGATATTCTTTCTGATAATGGTAACATTAGTTTAATTATTTCATCCGAAAATCCAAATAAAGAACTTAAAATTGAAAACAATGTAAATTTAGTTTCAAATAATTTTAAATCAATTGGATACACAATTGATGTTAGTGAAGTTTTTATAGGTTTAACTTTGCATATAGAGCTTGAACATCTTTAAGAAAGTAAAAAGATAAAATATGAAATCAATTGAATTATCAAATATAAATGATGTTAATAAATTAGAAGAAACGGTTAAGAAAATTATTGGAGTTCCTTTAGGGGCTGCAATTTCTACTTTTCCTAGTCTTGGTGGCTATAAATGCGAGGCATTAGAAATAGCTGATAGCTACGGATTTGTTCTTTGTAATGGACAAGAAATAAAAGACAAAGATTCAATTTTTTTTGGAAAAAAAATTCCAAATTTAAATAACAATTTATTTTTAAAAGGTTCTTTACAAGATAATACAACGCAAGGAAATAAAGATCACAAAGCTGATTTTGATCATACGCATATTTATTCACATACGCATAAATATTGTGAATATCAAATAAAAATAAATGAATCACAAAAAGTATTAGAACAATATTTTTATACTACTGCCGATAAAAATGAACAACCAAATCAGAACATTGTTTTCCAGTACTCAGGTATAGCAAGCAGTGGAGGAAGTGGCGATGCTATGAGGCTTTTAAATTCACCTTCCTCATTAACAGAGATGTTCACATCTGGCGTATTCGGAGACGCTATAAATGGTGTGCTAGAAAATGCTCAAACATCAAAAGTAACAGATTATAATAAATTAAATGTCGAGCCAGAAAATATTACAACAGTATATATTATGAGGGTTAAATAAAAATGAGAAAAATTATTTTAAGTTGTTTAAGTTTATTAGTAATATCTTGTGGTGGAAAGGCTTATGCAGATTGTGCTACTGCGCCAAATGGTGGAACAGTTTGCACGGATTCTAGATCTAAAAGTTTAACTATGACGGCATATGAAATTGCAAGCAGCGGTAATGCTTGTCTTGGAACATCTCCAGATTGGTATAATGCTTATAAGAGCGGATCAAAATGGCACAAATATTGTGGCTACAATTCGGGAGTTTATGGCGATTCGTGGACATATTCGGGGGTTTGGTCAAACTCTCCTTATGGAATTATTGCAAAAACAAACCTACTGAACTATAAAACAAATGCCTCAACAGTGAAAGTATTTGGCCAAGCTAAAGTAATATTTAGAGCTCGGAATAACGGTTATATGGGTGAATGGAATGGACATGTTGGTTCTCATCCAAATAATGGGAATTTTTTTATTGTAGAATTAATCAGTACTGATGGCACTGTTTTAGCAAGAAATTCTTACGGTCCTCAAACTATTGTTTGGGATTCTCCTATGTTGATATCTTTAACAGCTGATATAAATAAAGATGATTTAAAACAATTTTATTTTAAAGCGTATACTTCTGTTCCGAATAATACTTGGACCGCACCAATTCCATTAATTGAAATTGAAAGAATTTTTTTACAAGCCCAAGATATTGGTGAAGTGTACAAAACTCAGGTTAGCTTTTCCGAAATTAAACATACTGCAAAACCAATTGCTAAAGGAAATTTTAAAAATAGATTAGCAGAATTAGCGAAAAATGACACATCACCGGACCAATATTTTAGAAATAAATACATCACAATGTATGGAGAATTACCATGAAGAAATCTATTGCTTTATTATTTAGTTTAATATCATTTCAAAACTTATACGCTTTAAACATCGGTGATAAGCTCATGAATTGTGAATATAACTCAGATGGAACTTACGATTTTTGTAAAGCTGTAACTGGAGAACTGGAAAATATCCCTTCACTCAAAAATAGAAGTGATATTAATTTAAACTATGATATAACATATAATTATAGTTGTAGCGATAATATTAGCCAATATATTGGTGTTAGATCAACTTCTGGAAACTTTGCACAATTCAAATATGACGAAACAAAGTTAAGAATTACTTCAGCAGGTAAACTATCAATTGTGGATATTAATCCTTACAAAACAAAATCAGC
Organism: Silvanigrella paludirubra; assembly: GCF_009208775.1. NCBI lineage: Bacteria > Pseudomonadati > Bdellovibrionota > Oligoflexia > Silvanigrellales > Silvanigrellaceae > Silvanigrella > Silvanigrella paludirubra. The sequence goes on from NZ_WFLM01000009.1 coordinate 25,203, forward strand.
TCAATTTGTTCGAGACTGTAATTTGCATATTAAGGAAATAAAAGCAGATTTAACCCAAGAAACAGTTAGCAGCTTAATAAAAGATGCTTGTTATATGGGAGTTTTAAATACGCAAATTTCTCAGTCTCAAATTATTATTTATTTAGCGCAGAGCATGATGAATAATTACGGAACATTACCTATTAACCAATTAAAAATGCAGTTAAGAAATTTGCAATTTGGCTTACAAAGTATATCTGTACAAAATAACAAGAAACTTTCTCAGCAAATACAAAATATAATTGGAAATTCATCTACTAATGATCAAGTAGGTACTTTAAATTATATATTAAAAAATAGTTCATCTTGGGGTGTCGGGTCTGCCTCTTTGAAAAACAGTCTGACCATTTTATACAGTAATTTATCGACAATTATGGCTGATATTTCTGATACAAGTCGAGATAGTATAAATAAGCTGTATGCAAATGGTGAGAGTATTACAAATTCTTATAATGATTTTAAATCTGCTAAACTACCTCTTGAGTACTTAAAATATCAATACTCATTATCAAGAGGAGAAGATTCTAGTAAATATAAAGCTCCATCTTGCTTTAATTCTCCTTAAAGTCAAAATAACAGCCTTCGCTTTCTCTAACGTTAGGATTGGTAGAAACGCCAATCCTTGTAAAAAAGTCACTCTGCTCGAACCATCCAATTTTTTTAGTAAATTGAGGGAATAATATTAGACCTGTTACTTTGCAGCCATTTTTAATTAATTTTGCATTTATAGGTGAATAGCTACTACCAAAAAATTCTGCTTCATATTCTGTTGTTTCTGTGCAATCTATAGTTGCTTTTATATCATCGCCATTTTGTAAATGAGCTATACCTGAGTAAGTAATTTTGACTAAATTATAATCTAATTTTTTTACGTTAATATTAAAATTTCCAGAAATATTTGAATAATAAACACTTATGGGTCTAATATTTTCTCTTAAAAATGTCCTGTGATCTGTATAATCAACCTCAGAAATAGTATAATTTTTTCCTTGTCCTACTAAACTAACAGCATCTACATCTTGTTTTATTTCTGGAACAATAGGAGGTTTTGGGGGTAAATTAATGGCTGGCATTTCTTTACTAGGATCATAACTTTCTAATGAATTTTCATTATTAATATTATTTTTTTTGCCGTTTTTAACACCACAACCTACTATCATCAATGATGCTGCAATAAAAAATCCCTTTTTTATCATTTTAAAAATCTCCTAAACAGATTCTATAATAAATTATATTTACAATATAGTCTTTTAAAACAGTTAATTAGTAGCATAGATATTTTTAGCGCGCAAGATTATTAGGGAAAACATTTAAGAGTATTTTTCAAAAAGTTTAAGCTTCATTTTGAGAATTTTTTTAGAATGTATGTTAAAATCTTTTCCATTTTTTTTGATTTCAGAATACTTTTCTTTAAGATAATTTGAGTTATACAATGAAAAAATAGTTCTTCCTATCTTTTTTGAAGAAGTCGATTTGATTTTCCATAATTTAAAAAACATAAAAAGATTAGATGTAGATGTATTCATTAAAATTGATAACTCTTTTATTGTATAATCTTTATCGTTTTCAGATAACAAAACTAACTCAAACCACTTTGCCCTAGGTTTTTGTCTTGTAAATCTCATTTATATTTTTATTAACCTCATACTCAATTTGATCGATAATATCTAATTCAGTTTTTAGTTCTGGATTTATTTTTGATTCAGTTATTAAAAATAAATCAAGTTTTTTTTCTAAACTATGCTCGCCTTTATTAAGGGTTTTTTTGCAAGAAAATATTTCACTTTTGTAATAATTTTTTTCAAGATATACTCTTTTTTTATAATGAGAAATAATATCTTTGCCGAGAAAAAAAGCTCTTCTAGTTGTTTTTTTGATTTGTAAATAATAAATTGGCTTAATGTTTAATCTTCTGACCTGACCTTCGATTTCATACTTTTTTTTTGATAACACAACTTCTAAATCTTCAAATGAATATTCAAAATCTTCTTTTAAATTCAAAAATTCTTTAGTCCAAGGTGCTAGTTTTCTGCCTCGTTTAGTCATTCGGTTCTCCCTGAGGGAATGTTTAGAGGAGCGGACTGACACAATTCATCTTTTAATTCGTCAGTCCGCTCTGCTGCTTTTATATTGCGCATAGGAGGGCTAAATGTCAACTGGGTACAATTTTGTAAAATTAAATACCGACAAACCAGAAATAACATCACAAGGATTTTTAAGATGCAAAGTTGCAGCAAGTAAAACAGGAGTCTTCACTTACTACGATAAAAAAGGGAATATTAGAAGAGAACTAAGATTACCAGAAGAAGTCTTTAATAAAGATAGCATGGCTTCTTTAGCAAATATTCCTTTTACTAATGAACATCCACTAGAAGCTGTAAATGCTTTTAATTCGAATAAATATACAAAAGGTTTTACAGATTCTGCAGTTCAACAAAATAAAGATTTACTAGAAACTTTTGTAACCATTACTGATGCAAAAGTAATTCAAGATGTTTTAAATGGAAAAAGAGAAGCATCAGGAGGGTATTCTAGAGATCTCGAATATAAAAGCGGAGAATACAACGGAAAGCCTTACGACTGTATACAAAGAAATATCCGCTACAACCATTTAGCTCTCGTAAAAAAAGGAAGAGCTAATAAAGATGAAGAATTAGCTAGAGTAAAATTAATATTAGATTCAGCAGATTTTGATGATGATTTCTCAATAGAAACACAAGATGAAAATTTAAATAGTTTAGATAAAAAAGGAGAAAAAATTTCTATGAAATTAAATTTAGATGGCAGTGAATATGAAGTTGCAGATATAAGTTTAGGAATTGCTATGCAAAATAAAATAAGCAGCGATTCTATTAAACTAAATGATTTAAAAAATGCAAATGAAGATTTTAAGAAAAAGTTTGATGCTGTTAGTGCAGAAAAAGATGCTCTTAAGCTTAATTTAGATTCATTAAGCAATGAAATTAATGAATTAAAAAATGTTCCAAAAATTGATGATAAATTGATATTAGAAAAAGCAAATGAATTAATTGAAGTTAAATCTTTTGTGTCTAAAGCTTTACCAAAACTAAATCTTGATGGACTTAGTGCTGAAGAAATAAGAAAACAATTTGTTACTGAAAAATTTGGAAAAGAACATGTTAGCGACAAATCAATTGATTACATTAGAGCTTCATTTGATGCATTTAAGAAATTAAATAACGTTACTAATAATGATGCAGAAGCAAAAGCAGTAGCAGGTCATTTCCAAAATAGCACTAATGATTCAAAATCTTCGGCAAGAGATAGTTATATGAAAAAATTTACAGAAAATTATTAAATTTAAGGAGAATATTATGGGTTATAGCATGTATATGGATGTTGCTTATGCTGGTCAATTAGCAGATATAAATACATATATATCAAGAACATATTCAGCAAGTGAAGTTATTCCTGCAGGTACTTTAATAGCAAGGACAGAACAAGGAAAAGAAATAGCAAAAAAAGCAACTAAAAAAGAAGATGAAATATTAGGAATATGCTTGAGAGATACTTCAGGAATTAATGATGGAATAGAAGGATTTAAAGCAAAATCAGCGATTGCTGCAATAAGCTTCGGATGTGTTTATGTTGTAGTTGAATCTGATGTAAAGTCTGGACAATCTGTTTATGTAAGAGTTGTAGATGATGCAAGCCTAAAAATTGGTGGATTTTCTGGAAAAGAAGATGCAACAAAAGCAAACACATTAAAAGTAAAAAATGCAAAATTTGTTACTTCAGCCCAAGCTGGAAAAGTTGCACAAATAGAATTACTTGGTGGACTTGAATTACTTGCAGTTGTATAAATAAGGAGAAAGTAAATAAATGAATGATACGATTTATGTTGAAGAACAATTAACAAATATTCTTCCAAAAACTTATGAAGCAAAATTTCCAAATTTAAAAGCAAAAGAAATATTTCCTGTTGATTACTCAGATGGCGACGGTGTCGATATCATAGAATGGATTTCATATGATGCTAGAGGCATAGCAAAAATTTTAGCTAGTTATGCTGCTAAGGATATTCCACGAGTAGATATCAGTGGAAAAAAGAATTTTACTCGTGTTTTTACAGGAGGAGCTTCTTTTGGATATTCTGTTGATGATATAAGAAAGTCTCAAAAAACAGGAAAATCAATTGATGCCAAAAAAGCCTCCACTGCACTGAGAGCTAATGAAGAATTAATTGAAAAAATTTCATTTAATGGAGATGATAAGCATGGTATCGTTGGAATCTTAGCACATCCAAATATTCCAAGATTTTCTACTTTAAAAAATGCTGCTACAAAATATTTATGGAAAGATAAAAATCCTAAAGAAAAATTAGACGATTTGTATTCAATGTTTAATTCTATGACTAAAACAACTAATGAATTGGAAACACCTGATTCAATAGCTTTGTCTCCAGATATTTATAATTTATTACATGAAACGCCTTATTCCGATAGAGATTCTACTCCAATTGTTGAAACATTTAAAAAAGCTAAACCTGAAATTAAAAATTATTATAAAGTACCATATTTTGCTAAAGCTGGAGCAAACGAGACAGATATAGTCATGATGTTTAAAAAAGATTCTGAAAAAATATCATTAAAAATTCCTCACGAAACAGAATTCATGCCTCCTCAAGTAGATGGATTAGAGCAAGTTGTATTTACAAGATTAAGAATAGCAGGAGTTGTTGTTTTTATGCCTTTTTCTTGTCTAATTGGTGAGGGATTTTAATGAAAATTAAATCAAATTTTAATTGCGTTCATTACTTTGAAGATGTGGCGATATTGCCAAATGTAAATGATATTAGTGATGAAGATTATAATAAAATTAAAGATAATCCTGTTTTTAAATGTAAGCTTGATGAAGGTTTATTTGAAACTAAATATGAATTTAATCTTCAAATTTTGACTCAAGCAAAAGCTATTAAATCTGTTAACGATTGTATTGATATAAATTTACTAAATAGTGAGCTTGAAAAAGAGACAAGAGAAGCGGTTAGAAAAGCGATCTTAAATAGAATAAAAGATATTTCAACACCAGAAGAAGTGAAATAAATGGAACTTAATGCTGATTTTTTTAAATCAATATTTCCTGAATTTAAAGATTATGAAAATAAAATAATTCAATATTTTATTGATTCAAATTCTAAGAAATTAAATAAAGATTTTTATAACAATGATTGGGAAATAGCTGTATTAAATTTATCAGCACATCAAGCTTTATTATCTAAAAAAGGTTCAAACAAAAAAGGTGAAATAGTTTCTGAAACCATTGCTGGAGTGGACAGAACCTATAAAACAAGTCACACAAATCCAAATGATTCTTATTTTTTATCAACTATCTATGGTTCTGAGTATCTGAGGATTAAAAAGGAAAATTCATATTTTAGAGGTTTCACTACATGAAAGTTTCTATTAAAGAAAAAATAAATATTAATTTAAAAAAGAAACTTGGTGAAATTTGCTCATATGAAGCTAAAGTTGGAATAAATGAAAGAGATGCTCAAAGAAAAAAAACATATTTTAGTTATTCTGAGAAAAATGGAAAGCAATTAAAAGTTTCAAAAGAAGTTACACTTGGAGAAGTAGCTGCAATTCATGAATTTGGAGACCCTTTAAATAATATTCCTGAGCGTTCATTTTTAAGAGACACATTAGAAATAAAAAAAGATGAAATTATAAATAACATTAAAGAACAAATAGAAACGGCAATAAAAAGTAAATCAAGTGCAAAAATGGCTGTTAAAGTGATTTCTAATGATTTTCTGAACAAGGTTCAAGAAAGAATTTTAGATGGAATCGAGCCACAGCTAAGCTCTGAGACAGTTGAAAGAAAAGGTCATGATTTATCATTAATTGATACTGAACAGCTATTTGACTCTATAAAAAGCAGGGTAAATAAAAAAGGATCTTCTACATGAATATTTTAGAAATGATGGAGGATAAGCAAATAAATATTAAAATTTTAAGACAAAATCCTGCTAGATTTGAAAGAGGGAGAGAAATAAAAGGCTCTGCTAATCAATTTGAATTAATTGGTTTTGCTTCTCCTACAAAAAATAATTCCTCCACTCAAAGTCAAGGGGCTTATTCTTTTACCTCATTAGATATTTATACTAATGAAGAATTATTAACTGATGATAATGAAAATACAATTGCAGATAGGGTCATTATAAATAATAAAAAATACAAGATTTTAGGATGTAATTTTTGTCATGATTTTTATATCTCACATGGAGAGTTAGAAAAATGATCAGTTACATCGAAACTTTTAAAGATTACTTATATGACTGGCTCATTGATTTTGGTGAAGTGCGCTTTGCAAATCAATCTGTAGGAATTCCAAAATATCCTTTTATTATTTGCAATATTAAATCAATTAATAAAAAAGGATTAGATCAAGAAATTCTGAATTTAAAAGATGATGAAGTTTTAAGATATGGTTCTAGAGATTTTAATATCTCAATTGATATTTATGATAATGAAAATGGAAATGCTAATGAAATTGCACAAAATATAGCGGATTCTATAGATTCAAGAACTACAAGTTTATTTTTTAGAAAAATAAATTTTGTTTTAAATAGTGATGTTAAAATTATTGACTTAACAACTTTAATTAAAACAAAATTTGAACAAAGGTTTCATATTGATTTACTAGCTAAATATACTTCAAATATTAAAGAAAAAATTGAAACAATTGATTTAAACAAAATTAAAATAAAAGGAGAATTTAACTAATGGTATCAGTTAGCAATGTAGTTGAGGTTAATTTATCTCGACAAACCGCTGTTCCTAAACAAGAAACGTTTAACGTTCCTCTTATATTAGGTTTTAATAATTTACCTGCTTTTAACGATAAACTCGCATTAGAATTTTATGACCCAAGTGAGTTACTTGATCCTAGTATTGGATTTATTTCAGCAAGTAAAGAATATTTGATGGCACAACAGATTTTCATGCAAGAGCCATCAATTAAAAAATTTGTCGTTGGGAAAAGAAAAGTAAGCGTTGTAAATTCAACAGATGCTTCAAAATCTGTTTATAAAATTACAGATGATATAGAAGAAATTATTAGAGCTAATAACAATTGGTATGCACTTTTTTTATCTGATTTTTCAGAAAAAGACGACTTGATGCCAGCTTGCAGATGGATTGAAGCGAGTAAAAATAAAATTGCTTCTTTTAGATCTACTGATAAAACAATTTTAGATATTTCAAAAAATTCTGACATAGCAAATACTTTAGCAGCGGTTGGATTTAATCGATCAATATTGACTTATCACGCTACAAATAATGAATTTGTTGATGCTGCAATTTTAGGGAAGTTTTTATCAAAAGAAGCAGGAACGTATTGTCTTGCGCATAAGAATCTAAATGGGATAACAAGTCAAAATATTTTGGATAGAGAATTTAAAGCAATTCAAGGAGCTTCTTGTAATGTTTATACGGATATTTTAAATACTCCCACATTTCAAGACGGTCGTGTATTAAATAAAGTCACTAATTTTATAGATAACACAATTGCAGAAGATTCTCTTAGAGCAAAGTTGCAGTCAAGAATTTTTGGGACACTTTCATTGGTAGACAAAGTTTCTTATGACAGTGACGGAATTTTAATAATTGAAAATCAAATAAGATCAGTATTAGAAGATTTTGAAAAGAAAAAAGCTATTCTTAAAGGTTGGGAAGTTCGGGTTCCGAAATTAGAAGAAATAATTAGAAAATATAAAGAAGACAGACAAAAAAGAGAATTAAATAACATTTGGTTTAATGCAACTATAAATGGAGCAATTCAAAAGGTTTCAGTAAATGGATTTATTTCTTACTAATTAATATAGAAAGGTTTATTAATGGCAATAGCAACGTACTCTCCAAAAGATGTAAAAGTCATCATAGGTATTGCGCCTATGATTGGTTTTGCAGATGGTAGCTTTGTAGATATTGAATTTAATGAAGAGGCTTTTAAACCATTTACGGGTGCAGATGGTAATCATGCACGCACAAAAAATGCAAATGAAAGTGGTAAAATCACCATAAAATTAAGTCAAACATCTCCATGCAATGATATTTTATCCGTAATTCACAACGTGGATAGAGAAACAGGAAATGGCATTGTTCCAATTATTATCAAAGATAATTATGGGACAACTTTAGTTGTTGGAGCAGAATGTTATATCGAAAAATCTCCCAAAATTGGTTACGGAAAAGAAATTGAAGCAAGAGAATGGGTTTTTTATGTAGCTAAATTAAAAATGCATCTTGGTGGAAATAATGTTTATGGGCAACTTTATGATGGGGGTAATAAATAATGAGTAAAGATTTAGGAAAAGACTTGTTTACAGTAATTGACTTAGATGGGTACGAATATGTTTGTTACTTATGGAACTCTGACAAAGCTGCAAGATGGGTAAGGAGATGTCAAGAAATATTTTTTAAACCCATTGCTGCTACGATTGGAAAAAATATTTCAATTGAACAATTTTCTCCTGATGAGTTTGAATTAAAAAATATGCATTTAGATATCGAAAATGGTTTTAATTCATTTTTAAACTCTGTTGATGAAGTAAAATATGTTCAATATTTAAAAGAATTATTTGCTGGAGTTGCTTACAAAAATAATTCAATAAATTTTGAAATGCATTTTAGAGGGAAAATGCTCCATATGCACAAACTCGCATACAAAATTATGGAGTTTCAATTGGCGGATTTTTTCGACGCCGTGAGAGGCGGCGCATCCAAATTCCTCTCTCAGACATCGAACAAAAAATCCAAGGACTCGACGGAGGAGAAATTGAATGGGGAGTCTGGCGACTGGTCGCAGGAAGACTTGGAAACCCAGTAGAAATTAAAAATCAATGGTCCCTATATGATGTTGCAAACGCCCATGATTATCTGGATTTAGAACAAGAGCGACAATATCTAATGAATGAATACATGAAGAGTAAAAAATGACTATAATTCAAGATTTGCAGATTAAAATTGATTTTGTTTTAAACGAAAAGCAATTAGAAAATCTTGAAAAAATACTCCACAATATTAAAGCAGACTCTTTAAGCTTAGGAAAAAGCCATGAAGAGATAAATAAAAAGCTAAAAGAAACTGCTAATATTTATGCTAAGGAAATCTTTAGTAAAAGAGAAAATCTAAGCTTAAATAAAAAACTAAGCGACTCGCAGCATAAATTTAATGAGACAATCAAACAAACAAATAAGCTTATATCGTCTAGTAAAGATTTAACCAAAGACCAATTAAAGCAATTTCAATTTAAAGCTCCAGTAGCTCCAAGAGCTTCTCGACAAAAAAAAGAAGTTATAGTTGAAGAAGTTAAAAAGGTAATAGAAGAGAAAGTTCAGCCTAAAGTTGAAAAAAAAAGAAGAACTTTACCTGATGCTAAACTAAGGATTCAGGAGCTTGAAAATAATCTTTACAGCGGATTTTTGAATAAAAGCTATGGCGTAACTCCAGCTTTTCTAAAAAATATTGAAAACCAAAAACCTAAAGATAATTCATTAAAACTCAATTTAGGAAGCAATTTAAACAAAAATATTAATTCAGCCAATAATAGTGCAATGAATTTAAAATCAAATTTAAATTCATTGAATTCTGTTTTTTTAAATGCAACTAAAATTAAAGCTCCTCCGTCACAAATTCCAATTCAAAATCCTGTACAAAATATTCCTATTGCTCCAAAAGTTCCCAATTTTGTATTAGAAAAAAATTCAGGAATTGTAAAAGATTTAAATTTAAAAATAAATTTTGATTTAAATGACCAGCAATTAAAAGCGTTAGAAAATACTATTCACAATATTAAATCTGAATCATTAGGCTTAGGGCACAGTCATGAAGCTATTAATAAAAGTATTCAAAAAAATGCGAATTTATATGCAATAGCAACTTTAGAAGCTGACAATAAGTTAAATCAATTAAGTAATTCAGATTATGAGTTTGCAGAAGCTTTAAAACAATCCAATTTAGGAATGTACGAAGATATTAAATTAAAAAGCATACAAGCTAAAGAAGGAAGTAAAGTTTATCAAATAAATAACAAGCTCATCGAGTCACAAAAAAGATATAATGACTTGAAAAGACAAGGAGCAAATTTTACTTCATTTTCTGACTTCTTAAAAAAAGAGGCTCTTGTTGAAAAACAAATTCAAGATCAGAATAATAAAAATTTATTGAAAAAAATTATTCTATATAAAGATTTATCTACTCAGGTTGCAACCACTGGAAATAGAATAGCTCAATCTAATCAAACAATAAATAAGAGTTTATCTAGCGCAAATTATAGAATAAATAATTTTTCAGACAATCTAAGAAATTTTACTTCTCAATTAATGTTTGTAAATCCTGCCACAATGTCTTTTGCATTTGCTTTGCAAGGCTTTGGGCAAATGTTTAAATCTCTTTCTGTTATTGCTCAAAATTCAACAGATATCGTTAAAAAATCAATTGCAAGTTTGCAGCAAATTATTTTTGGATTGGGAGTTGCGGCTGCTGGAGCTGCTGGAAGTGTAGCTTATATTTCTCTATCAACCGCTAAATATGCTGAAGATATTAAAAAGAATTCTGAAATTATTGGTATGAGCGCAGACGAGTATCAGAGAATTTCATATGCTGCAAAAATTAGTGGAATAAATCAGCAAGAAATGGCGAGTTCTATGTCTGGCTTATTTCAAGCTCTAAAATCAAATAAAGATGGAACTCTTTCTGAAGTTCAAGAGAGATTTATAAATCTTGGCGTTGCATTAAAAAAGTCCAACGGCGAAGCAAGAAATGTTTCAGAAATTCTTAGTGATGTAGCAGATAAATTTTCAAAAATAGATTCACCAGTAAAACGAGCTACTCTTGCGGCGGAATTATTTGGTGAAGGCGGTAGAAAAATGCTGCCATTTTTAAGCGAAGGTTCAGAAAAATTAAGACAACTAGGAATTGAAGCTGAATTGACTGGAAATGTTTTGTCAGATGAGCAAGTAAGTAAATTAGTTATTTTGCAAAATAGTTATCGACGTTTAACTTCAATGTTGCATGGATTAAAACTTTCAATAGGCATGAGTTTAATTCCATTCATGAGCAATGTTATTCGTAGACTTTCGGATTGGTACGAAGCAAATGGCATGATTATTCGTCAAAATTTATCTGCATTTTTTAAAAATGTAGCTGATGGGCTTGGCCGATTCGCTCAATTAATAAGAAACACATATAACGTAATTACAGGGTTTGCAGAAAGCTTAAATAAGATAGGTATTTCACTTTCATTTATTGCAAAAATATTACTGCTTTTTGGAAGCTGGAAATTATTCGGAATTATTGGAAATATTTTATTAGGTAAATCAGCTACGGGATTTTTTGGTTTTTTAGCTTCCAAATTTAAATGGCTTTATGCAGTTATTTCAGGGCTTTTCACAAGCATAGCAACTTTTGCAACAACTTTAATAACTGTTTTTGGTTCAAGTGGTTTAACTGGTGTTTTAATATTTTTAGGTGATGTAATTCTAGGAATATTGGCAGCAATATTTACTGTACCTGTTTTAGTTGGACTTGCTGTGGCTGGAATATTTTTATTAATTCAAGATTTTTTAACATGGATGGAAGGTGGAGATTCTTTATTTAAAAGAATATTTGGAGATTGGGAACCTGCAAAAAAGAAGATCGAAGAATTTACAGATAAAGTTAAATTATTTTTTAAAAATATGTGGCTCGATATTAAAAATTTTTTCATTGACAAATTTATTAATCCAATAAAAGAACATGGATTAGTTGGAATAGCAGAAGGATTTGTAAATCTTTTTCTAAAAATCTGTGAGATAGTATCAAAATTTACTTTATATTTATTAGATAAATTAATTGACTTGGGTTCCTATTTATTTGATTTTATAGCGAATAGTGCACCAAAATTATTCAGTTACATTTGCGATAAAATAAAAGAAATATGGAACTTTTTAAAGCCATATCTAAAAACTTTTTTTAATTGGCTAATATATTCTACTCTTGATGGATTTAAATTTGTTGGCGATAAAATATTTAATGCATTTTCAAAAATTGTTGATGATATTAAGAAAATATTTTTAGGCTTATTTGATTGGCTTGGTAGTAAATTAAATAAAGGTTGGGATGCTTTTAATAATTTTTTGGGACTAAGTAATCCTTTTGGATTATCAAAAGGGAATTCTTATGTGATTAAAGCAATTAGAGATGAGAATGCTAAACTAAAAATAATTGAAGAAAAAGAACCTAGTAATAAAAACCTAGATAATTCTTTAGGGTTTTCTTCGGGAATACCAAGATTAAATAACAATATAAACAACACTAATAAAAATGTTAATTTTAATATTCAATCTCCTTTGAATTTAAATGTATCTTCTAATTCAGATCCTCAAGAAATCGCTAGCATGGTTCAAAAAACATGGACTGAAAATTGGGAATATCAAATGCGAATTGCAAATGATAATATTTATAGAGGTTAATTAATATGGGATTATTAAGCTTTTTCCAAAATGGTAAATCATGTTTGGCTTTTGATGATTTAGAAATTGATGTTTCTTTGTCAGAAACGCATACTTATGAATCAGATATTACTAAAAACCCTGTAGAAAAAGGCTCTCCGATATGCGATAATATTGTGCACAAACAACCAAAGGTTTCTATAAAAGGTTTATGTAGCCCATTAAAAATTGAATATTTAGGTGGAATAAAAGCTATGTCTGCTCAGTCTTTCGTTCAAAATAAATGGCAACAATTATTAAAATTAAAACTTTCAGGTGAGAAAATTACATTATTTACAGGTCTTGACATTTATCCAGACATGATCATGACGACATTAAATAAAACAAGAGACTCATCTAATGTTAATCATCTTGAGTTTACTGCAAATTTTGAAAGAATAAAAATTGTTCCAGTTGAATATACATCTATGAAAATAAATATACCAAAATCCGCAAGCAAGACAAAAGTAAATTCTGCAAATAAAACTAATGCTGGATTACAAGATAAAAAGCCAGTGGATAACTCTTATTTAGATGCAGGACTAAAGTGGTTTGGTTTTTAAATTATAATTATCATAATTATTAAAATTATATAAAAAAAATAATTTAGACAGTCCGTTCTTTCCCTCCTATTAAAAATTTAGGAGGTTTTTTATTTATGCAACCAGCATTTAGTTATTATGGCGGCAAGTGCCGTATGGCAAAAGAGATTTTAAAATTGATACCCAATCACGTTACTTATGTAGAGCCGTTTTGTGGTTCTGCTGCGGTTCTATTTAAAAAAAATTACATAGAACCATCAAGTAAATATCAGGAGGTTATTAATGATAGAAATGGCTATTTAATTAATTTTTATCGTCAATTAAGAAATAACGGTGAACAGTTAATTGAGAAACTTGAACAAACTCTTTATTCAAAAGCCGAACATGAGCTTGCTATTAAAATTGCTAAGAATATTGATCAGTATTCTGAACTTGAAAGAGCATGGAGTTTTTATGTAAATATCCAACAGTCATTTTCTAGTTCTTTAAATAAAGTTTGGAATATTTCCAGATGTTCAAAAAATATGTCATTCACTTGGGCAAATAAGTTAAAAAATTTAAGAGAAATTCATTCAAGGCTTTTAGAACTCACTATTGAAAATGAAGATGCAATTAAATGCATTCAGAAATGGGATGATCATGGAGTCTTTTTTTATGTAGATCCTCCTTATATCAATACTGATTGCGGGCATTATAAAGGTTACACTGTAGAACAGTATAAAGAACTCATTTATACTTTAGATCACTGCAAAGGTTCTTTTATTTTGTCATCATATGAGAATGAATACTTGCCTAAAAAATGGAAAAAAGAATTTCATGAATTGAAAGTCACATTTAATTCAAAAATAAAAGATAAGTCTCGGACAGAAGTTTTAAGCTTTGTAGATCGTTCTCGCTATATAAAAGATGAAAAAATCAAGGAAAGTTCTAAAAAATTTGGAGAGATATTAAGAGCTGCAAGTTAAAATTTAGACAGTCCGTTCTTCTCTTTTTAAAATAAAAAGAGGAGGTTTTATGGCTTTATTTGAAATCCCATTACTAAAATCTAAATATTATGAATTTTCGATACCTCTTGATGGAACTGTATTCAATTTTGAATTCTGCTGGAATGAAAGATCAGAAAGATTTTTTATCAGTCTTTATGACTCAGAAAAGAACTTAATTATTTCTAGCGTTCCTGCAGTTATAAAAATTCCACTTTTCTATGGAATAAAAGAGAAAAAACTACCAAATGGAAAACTATTTTTCATAGATACAACTAATTCATTAAAAAAATATATTTTCCAAGATTTTGGAACAAAAATAAAGCTTTTCTATGAAGGAAAAGGTTAATGGAAAAGGAAATGCAATTTGAAAGGAATATTTCCATTATTGTCACTCCTTCTATTGGAGGAGAAGGTTTAATTTTTGAAAACTTTAGAATTAATTTTGAAGTGCAAAAGAGTATTGAAAAAAAAGTACAAAACACAGCAAAAATTCAAATATACAACTTAGGAGATAATTCGTTTAATTTTATTAAACAAAATAATATGGCAGTAACAATTAAAGTCAGTCGGAAAGAACAAGCTTATAAGTTATTATTTTTTGGAAAAATCAATAGAGCTTCAAAAGAAAAAAAAGATACAGATTGGATTATAAAAATTGAATCAGGAGATTCTGGTAATGCATATAATTCAGCAAAATTAAGCAAATCATATCCAGAAAAAACTACTCATAATAATGTTTTTGATGATTTAAAAAATGAGTTATTAAAGGGAAATATTATAAAAGGAGTTAAGGGAGTTTTTGCTAGTGATAATTTATTTAATAATGGCTTTGCAGCGCATGGGAATGTTGGAAATATAATGGATAATATTTTAACTGCTAATAACTATGAATGGCAAATAAATAATGGAATTTTAGAAATACAGAAAAAGGGTAATTCTTATCAAGTTATTAAATTAAGCTCAGAAAGCGGCTTAGTGGATTCTCCTGAAGTCACTGAAAATGGAATTAAGGTCACTTGTTTATTGCAACCTGAAATTGCTCCGTTAAGGCAAGTTTATGTGGAAAGTCTTTACATTAAAAGCGTTTATATTCCTTCAAAAGTTACACATACAGGAGATAATTTAGAAGGTAAATTTCTAACAACATTCGAAACTGGTGAGAAGAAAAAGAAATGAGTACCCCATCATTTTACCAAATTATTTATGATGCAATTGATTCTAATATTAAAAAAATCCACACTGCAATGCCTGCTATAGTAAAATCCTATGATGAAAAACTTCAAAAAATATCTGTACAACCATGTTTTATGGATAAAGAAATTGATGTAATTACAGGTTTAGAAATTCCTAGACCGTTGCCAGTTATTCAATCTGTCCCTGTTTTGTTTCCAAGAACAAAATTGTCTTACATTCACTTTCCAATTGATATAGGTGATTATGTTTTATTAATTTTTTTAGAAAGAAGTATTGATAATTACACACAAACAGGAGGTCTTGTTGAATCTGATAGTAACTATAAACATGAATTATCCGATTGTGTAGCATTAGCTGGATTTTATCCATTTTCTCAGCCAATGCTTGGAGTTAATAAAAAAGCTTTGCAAATAGTAAATAGTTTATCAGAAATTAAGCTAACTGACGATGGCAAAATATATTTATCAAATCGTGGAGCTGTTTCTACAGAAGCGAAACTTCCAGATGAACCTTTGGTTTTAGGAAATATTTTAGTTGAATTTGCAAATAAATTAATAGAATCAATTGATAAAATTGCAGATGCTTTACAAAAAAATATAGGGGTTGGAAATCTAGGAGCCCCTGTTACTGCCTCTCCATCATTAATTACTGAATTAAAAAAAATACAAATTGACTTAAAAGAGAACAAAATTATTTATCTAGATAATAATGAGACAAATATAAATTCTAATCATTTTTTTGGAGAAAAATAATGTCTTATACAATTGATGCAGGAAAAGCAATTTATTTAAAAAACTTAAAAAATTCACTAAATATGACTGACTCGGATGCAAATCAAGAAATTTTAAATAAACAAGCTGAAGCTTTTGCTAAATCAATAGAAGAAATTTTGCCTTTAATTTTAGTTACAATTAATGGCACTGGTTTGGCAAATCCAGCTGGCGATGTAAAAGGCATTGCTATGGGTAAATTGTCATGATCGATTTAAAATTAGATGAAGAAAATGATTTGATAATTAATCATACAGGTGATTTTGAGCTAATAAATAATGAAAAAGAATATTACAAGCAAAAAATAAAATTAGAATTAAATACATTTTATAGCGAGTGGTTTTTAGATTCTGAAGTAGGTCTTGCTTGGCATGAGATGTTAGGAAATAAAGATTTTGATGAAGCAAAACTAAATCTATATTTAAAGAAAAAAATTGAGGAAATCGATGGTGTGAAAGAAGTTGAAATAATTAGTTCAGATTTAAATAGAGAAAAAAGACAATGTAATTTAAGTTTAAAAATAAAATCAAAAAATGAGATTATTAAATTAAACAATATTAAATCAGGTAATAAAAATGGATAAAAAGTATGGCCTAACTAAAGCTGGATTTGTAAAAAAAGATTTTCTTACTTGTTACTCCGAGATTAGCGAATCATTTAAAAACAAAATAAATCAAAATATTGATTTAAGTCCTACATCTGTTTTTGGAAATATCATTGGTATTTATGCAGAAAGAGAATCCTTATTATGGGATGGTTTGCAAGAATTGAGTACAACAATGAACCCAAATAACGCCACAGGAATTCCATTGCAAAATGCTATTTCGATTAATGGAATTTCAAAACAAGAAGCTACAGCTTCAAAAGTTATTCTTACATTTTATGGTAAAACAGGAATAAAAATACCTTCTGGTACTGGCGTTGCAATCCCTGAAACATCTTATCAATTTAATACAAAAATAGATGCAGTAGTTGCGCAAAATGGAATTGTTGAAATTGAAGCCGAATGTTCAATTTTAGGGGAAGTGAAAGCTTTAGCAGGAACTATAAATAAGATTTTAAACCCTATTTATAACATTGAGTCATGCACAAATAAAAAAGATGCGGTTGTGGGTCAATTTGAAGAAACAGAAGAAGATTTAAAAATCAGAAGACTTCAACTTTTACAAAGAGCTGGATCAGCTACAGAAAAAGGAATTCGTGCAGCAATACAAAAAATTGAGGGTGTAAAAACATCGATTCTATTAAATGCAGAAATTGCGAATTATATTCCTTCAGGCTCCATTCATCTTTATGTTGAAGGAGGAGAGCCTTTAGCAATTGCTAATGCTATTAATAGTTCGAGAGGTGGTGGCTGCCTTTTATATTTAGATGAAAGTTCAATTAAAAATACCATAAAAGATTCTCAAGGAATCGACAGAATAATTTCATTTTCTCGACCAAAAGAAAAAATAATCTATCTCTCAATTGCATTAAAAACAAATTCTGATTTTCCTTCAAATGGATATGAACAAGTTAAAAATGCAATTATAGATTATGCAAATAAAAATTTAACGATTGGAAAATCTCTTATAAATTCTTCATTATATGTCCCTATAAATTCTGTCAGTGGGATAATAGGAATTCAAATTTATCAAGACTTATTACCTAATCCTTCAAATACATTAAATATATCTGTAGAGCCAATTGAATATGCAAAATTAGATACATCAAGAATAAATTTTATAGATTGGAAAGGTAAATTTTAATTGGAAAAAATAGAAAATCATGCTGATGAAGCTAAAAAAAGATTATTAAAACAATTCCAAAATAGCAAAATATTAAACGCTTTTGTTGAAGCAATTGGAGAAAGATTTCAAGAATTAGAAGATGAGCTTTTTAATTTATATTTACTGAATTATTTGAATGCAGAAGGAAATAAACTAGATGATTTTGGAGATATTATTGGCTCTTTGAGAGCTGGCCTTGACGATGAGAAATTTAAAAACTTATTAACTGCAGCGATTTGTGAAAATAATTCAGAAGGAACTATTGAGGATCTGATTCAAATATGTAGGCTCCTAACCCGTCCAAAAAAGGTTCAACTTTTTGAGCCAGCCCCTAATCAGGTTGCTCTAGCTGTTATTAATCCACAACCATTAACTGATTTAAAAACAATTTCCAAAGCACTAAAAAGTTCTAAATTAGCAAATACTGAGCTTTCTACATTTTTAATTAATTTAGACAGTCCGTTCTTATTCAATGAATCTAATTTTCAGGAGACAAGAGGATTCGGTGATGAATCGATTCTTGGAGGAAGATTTGCAATAGAATTGGAGTAAAAATGGCCGAAGAAAGACCTGAAGAATTACCTGAATGGGGAACAAAAATTGAATCGTTAATAAAAGCACCTTCACTTGAGAAAAGAAAACTAGGTTATTCTATAGATCCTACCACTGGATTAGCGGATATTCCTTCTCTTAAAGGAGAAAACTGGTTTCGTAATTTAGTATATAAATGGATTAAATATTTTGATGAAAAAATTTCAAATTTAAACATTTCAATTAATTCATTATCTATCTCTGATAAAGAAAAACAAATAGATCTAAATAAATGGCATGATTTAATATCTTTTGTCCTTCCAAAAGGAAAATGGATTTTTATAATTTCATTCAAGCATTCTATAGCTAGAGATCAGCAATTAAATAATTTAGAGCAATCTCCTATTTTTGTTTGTGGAATTTCAAAAACAAGTGGTCCATTATCAGAAATAAATTCAGGCAATAATATTGAAATAGTAAAAAGAATTCTTAGTTTAAGTGAGGTAGGGAATACTCTTTATAGTTCATATTTAGCAAAAGAATATGAGCAAGGTCATTTAGGTTCGGCTGTAGAAAATATTGGCTTTTCATGCATCATTGATAACCAAATTGATACAACTTATTACGTTAAAGATTTATGTTTTTCTTACCCTAATGGCTTAGATGTATTTAAAATTTTTTATCAAATCAATGCAATTAAAATAGGATAAAGGAGAATTAATGTCAGAATCAAAAGAAGATATTGCTGCTGCTGTTAGAGAATTCTTTGTTGCAATCAAGTCATCTCCAAATGCGATGATTTTATTATTGGTATTTGTTTGTGTTGGATCTTCTTCGTTGGTTACATATTTTGGCTTTCAATTGACAGGACAGAATAATAAATATTATTCAGAATCATTAACAAATCAACTTCAAGTTGCAAATCAACAAGTAAAGCAATTTAACGAGAATATTTCAGTAACAAATATTGCTTTGTCTCAATTAAAAGAGCAATTCTCTGATTTTAAACTAATGCAAAGCGAAATACAGAATTCAATTAAAGATCATGAAAAAAGGCTTATTAAAATTGAAGTAAAAGAAGGTATTAGATGAAATTATCCAATAACTTTTCTCTCGAAGAATTTGAACATTCCTACGTTGCGATTGCAAGAGGAATAAATAATAAAGCACCAGAAGAAGTTATTAATAATTTAAAAAAATTATGTGAAAATGCTCTTGAACCATTGAGGCAGTATTTAAATAAACCAATTAAAATATTGTCTGGATATAGATGTGAGGAATTAAACAATGCGGTAAATGGGGTTAAAAACTCACAACACTTGTTGGGTTGTGCAGCAGATATAACAGTTGAAAATATTCCTCATCCAGAATTATTTGAAATAATAAAAAATCATTTTGAATTTGATCAATTAATTCTCGAATACGTAAAACCAAATAATTCTTTTAGCGGCTGGGTTCATGTTAGCTGGAATGAAAATAAAAATAGAAATAAATATTTTAAACTAGGGTGATTAATAATGGATACTTTTAATGATTTTATGAAAAAAACTTTTGAAAATTTAGAATGTGATTCTTATTTAGAAGATTTATTTAGTAACATAGAATTATTTACAAATGATTTTATTGAAAGGAAATCACCTAGATTAATTGTAAACATGCCACCAAGAAGCTTAAAAAGTGAATCAATATCAATAAGACTTCCGGCATATTTACATTCAAAAAATCCAAAATTAAATATTGGCGTATTTGTTGCGAATCAAGATCTTGCAAATCATTTTTCATGCAAGAATAGTTGTATTTATAATAAACCAAATAATATAAAATATATAGGAATAAGTAATGAAAGCATAGATGATTTAAAATTTGATATTATTATAATAGATGACACTATAAGAAGTTCTAAAGAATCAGAATCTTTAAAATTTAAATTCAAGACACATACTTTTATAAAAAAACTTTTAGAGAAACATTTAAATCCTTATGGTGGTTTTATAAATGTTCAATCTCGCTGGTGTAAAGACGATACAACTGGATTTTTGATAGATGTATGTAATAATCATGATTGGAAAGTTTTAAAATATCCCGCGTTAAATAGTAATGACGAACCTTTAACAAATCTATTCAAATACAAAAAAATAAAGAAAAATATTAACTATAAATATTTTCAAGCCTTATATCAGCAAGATCCTATTTTATGATTTTAAGGTATAAAAAAATGACTTTAAAATATAAAATAATAATCTGCTTTGTTACTTTAATTGCTGTTTTTTTTGCTGGCCGTTTATCTCGACCAGAGGCTCAACCTACGGTGGTAAAAACTCAAAAAGAAGAAAAGCAATCGGTAAATTTAGTTGATACAAAACAAGAGGAAAAAAAATCAAAAACAATAAAGCATAAAAACAAAATCAAATTGTCAGAAAAAAAACCTGATGGTTCTGAAAAAACGCTGGAAATTGTATCAAATGATACAAATGAAATTACAAGCGACCAAATTTTAAATTTATCAACTTTAAATAGTGAGACTAGGACCACCGAAAAAATCGAGCTTAAAACGCCTAAAAACAATTTAGCGATAGAAACTCAACTAGCAATTGAAAATAAATTTAAAAGCTTTTCGGAGTTACCAAACACATTTAAATTTTCGCCTAATGTTTCGGCAAAACTTGATTACAGGCTAACAGGCGACTTGTGGGCTTTTGCAAGAATTAAACACGAAATTTTTAACAACAATAACTCTTGCGAGATCGGGATCTCGCACAGACTCGAATTTTAATAAGGAAATAATTATTATGAAACAAATTTTAAATTATCAAGTGCAAGAAGTAAATCAAGATCAATATTGGGACACCTACTATAAAGAGTTTATGCAGGATTTTCCAGAAGAGCTAACCTTTATTCGTGAAGGACTTCTAACAAAAGAGCAAATGGATAAAAGAAAAAACCTATTAAAAATGACTTCAAATATCTCACATCATTTTATTTTAAAAGATGGTGATAAAGCTATTGCATTATTTCGTGGAGAACAAAAAGATATAGATGTTTATTATTTACGCCACGGAGTTGTAAAAAATGAGTACAGAAAGCAAGGGATTTTGTCCGAATGTTTAAACAAGGCAATTGAGTTTTGTAAAGAATTAGGATTTGTCCAAATTACATGCTGTTTTGTTCTTTCAAATAATAACATTCTATCGCAAATGATCAAAAAAGATTTTTATTTAACTTCAATTGAGTGTCACGCTGAGTATGGTCAAATTGGGTGGCTTAGTCATTACCTAAATGAAGATTTAAAAAGGGCTTTCTTTTTCCGTTGTGGAATGGTTGAATTTTCAAAAAAGCTTTTAGATAATTCTGAGGGAAATGTTAAAAAATTTAATAAAATATTAAATGGATTTTAATTCAATTTAAAATTGACGGATTTAATTATTTTTGTTTTCATTCATACCGTCATTAATAATTCGAGGTGTAAATGAAATTTCTTATTTTCTTTGTAATGCCATTTATAATTTTTATAATTTATCTATTTTCTGGCGATGATAAAACACTTCTTTCCGATAAAGAAGCTTCTGAAAAATTAGATAAAGCAATTGAATTATGTTTAGGAAGAATTGGAGTCATGAAAACAATTTTATCCAATATGTTAAATGATGATTATTCTTTTAAAACTGACAATAATGGGTATGTTTTAAGTGTTTTATCAAGAGAATTCGGAATATCTAAAGATAGATGTGAAATGGCAAAAAGTAATATCAATAAAAATTTAAGTGAGTTTAAATTTTCAAACGAAATGGAAAGTATTTATAATAATAAACTCGAAAAAATTAATTTATACTATGAATATAATTATAAATTTTCATCGGAATTATCTAAATTTAATAATACAAGAATTTTAAGCTCTAAAGAGTTTAATAACTTTTTTTATAATAATAGTCATCAAGAATTAGCTGAATTATTGAGTAAATATTTAAAATTTGAAAGTCAGAACAATACTTAAATTAGGAGATTTTATGAAAAAAATTTTTATTATTCCCTTGTTATTAAGTCCATCTCTTTTGTTTGCGTCAAATAAGATAGATTTTAATTTATTTCCAACAGATCGAGGCGGTAACTCTGACGCAGCTACTTTTTCAAATGAAAAAATTAGAAATAATCCTAGTAATTTTATAGGAAAAACAGCTACAACGGCATTATTGAATTGTATTTCCAGTGAATTAGTTGGCAAAGATTTAAAAAACGTAAATATAAGCTATGATGGAGTAATATGTAGATATAATGATGTTTCTTTTGGTGTAATAATGGATTTAAAGCAAAGAGAATTAGTAAAACACAATAAAATAAAAATTGTTACTGGAACGATTGTTGGTGTTAACCTAAGTGGTAACAATACTATAATTATACAACCAGAAAAAATTAATTAAAGGGGTCATGGACGCTTAAAGCATTTTGTCATAAAAATTAGGAGTTTAAATATGCCAATTATTCTTGATAGACATAAAGGATATATTTGTACAAATTGTAGTAATACTATTTGTAATAGTTCAAAAGGTATTTACACTTGTCCTAAATGCAAAGAAGTCTTTGACTCTATTAAAAATACTTTGCATAGTGGAAATGAAAATGATTATGCTAAAATATCAAGAGAAAAAATTCTTGAACCAAATTTGGATTGATATTTATTTTTATTTTTTATTTCAGTAAAGATAGAAGATTATTTTTATCTTGTATTATATCTTTCTCTACAATAGAGATATCAACCGCACTTGCTCCTTCAATTCTATTCTCTTTCGCAAGCATATCCAATGCATAATTCATAAGCCAAATAGCTCGATCCGCCTGAGACTTTTGACCTCTAGGAAAGTTAATTTTTGAGCTATTAAAAGAAGTTTTAGCATTCTTAATAAAGTTTAAAACATCTGTATTCTCTTCCGAGTCAGGCAACCGCATTTGATAAAACTTTTTTTCGTCACTCATACTATGGACACCTTTACGCTAGAGTTTCCAATATCTATTGATACATGTTTGTATGATGATTTTAACTTAGACAAACCAGCAACAACGCTAAAAGTTGGATCTAAGTCTTCAACAAGTTCGGTCATTAGAATAATGTTATAACCGTTACCTTTAGCGATTTCCTTAAGTACAGACATAAATACATGATCTTTTGCTGCACCACCACTGACAACAATATTTTTTGCTCTATCTTTATAACGGGCATTTTTATTTAAAAGTTCTCCAATAACTGAACGGATAAATTGTCTGGCAGCAGTTTCTTTTTCCTTCAAACAATCAATTCTTTTTCCATTCATACCGGATTTTTCTGGCATGTTACCTAATTGCCATGAGTTTATTGCTTCACTTGATGATAAATTTTGTTGGTCAGAAAAAACCTGAATTGCTCCTGCTAAACCTTCAACGCGTGCGTAAGAATCTGGTAAATTCTTTCCATCAACTCTACTTGCTTGTTGCCAGTCACCGTGCCCGATGTGCCAATATAAAAAAGTTTTTGCGTCAAGTGGAATGTTGAGCATAGAAGCTAGGAATTCATATGCAATAGTTGGTTCTTCCTGAATAATGATTTCGCAATTTTTCCAATTTGAATCAGTGGATTTATCCTTGAACCTAATATTTGCTACTGTTTCCTTAAGCAAAGCAAGTTTATTTCTTGCAAGGGTATTATCACCTACCTGATCACGAAACTGATCCATAAACTGAAAAGGGACGCTCATGGCTAATGAAATTACGTGTGTCCCTTCTCCCAAAGCTCTTGCAAGTCCTGCTTTTAATAATGTTTGGTAATGATCTGACTCTAAAGTTCCACCAAATATTCTTGGGCTATGAGGATTTAAAGTTTGCGCCAGATCGCCTACAACCGTTTCAATTCCCTTATCATCAATTAAAATTGATTGTTTATTTAGCAACTCTTTTTCTTTGGGGGCAGAACAAATAAAACTTGGTAGAAATTCCATTAGATAGTTCCTCATATTTTAAAGCATAAATATTTTAGCTTTAAAGGGTGAATTCTGTTTATTGCATAATTAAAATACATATAAAACATAAAATTCACTTCCTTATCACACAAATAAAATTTATTGCATAAATAACATTTGTTTATTTATGCAAATGCAATGTAACGGAAATTTTTAGAGAGGGGAAGTGAACTAATATAAAAATTTTAATTTTTATAACATATTAATTTGACAAATTAGAAAACAAGATGAGTATATCTAATGATTTAAATAATTTTTATAATTGGAGGATTTATATTATATGATGAAATACTAGAAGAGAAATAAATTTAATCTTTTTAATTAAATAATATTAAAATAGGAAATATATAATGAATATTGATCAGAATTTACTTAAAGAAGTTTTGTTAAATGCTAAAAATGGATTAATAAAAACAAAATATGACTCAATGGAAATTCCATGTGATGGCTTAGGCGAATACTCATTCATACTATGCCCAAATAAAAATATTGATCCATTTGAAGAGGAAAATAAATATAATGAAGAAATTGAGTATATTAAAACTCTTGCATATCATTTGAAAATATTAATTGATAATAACTATTTATATGGAGAAATTCGAAAAACACATCCTTTTTACATGGTTTCAATAAATGGATTAACTCTTAGCGGACATCAATTTCTGGAAACTTTATCCAATGATAATATTTTAAAAAAAGTTATCGAAAAAATTGGAAATATATCTTTAGATACTGTTTCAAAAGTCCCTGCTTTAGCTATCGGAGCTATAATAAATTCTTCACTAAAGTAACTTTATAATTATTATTTTGATTTGATAGATTATTTAGGCATTATATATTATAAAAAATACTTATTAAATATAGGATTCTAAAGATTTAAAATTCTTCAAAAATTCTTCGCTTTTTTTATTTTCTAATCCATAAATTTTCATGCAATTATCAATTTGATTTACAACAAGAAATAAACTAATTAATGCAGTTTTAAAAATGGTGTTTATACTGAACGAAGGTAATTTATGTGTATTTACCAAATTATTCATGAAACACAAGTATGACTCATTTCTGTGATAAGTTTTTGAAGACATTTCAAAAAGTGTTATTATTTCATTATCTTTTATAAAATGGTTATTAAAATCTTTTTGAATATTAAAACATAAATTTTTAACGACCATTGTATCGTTTAGAGGTTTAGAACTTTCATTTAATCCTTTTGAATTAATCTCTTGAATAATTTGTCTTTCATAAGTTGTAATTAAACTTTTACTTGTTTTATTAAAGTTGTAAATTTTTTTATTATCGTTGAAAATATCTATATAATTATATCTATCTAATTCATCATTTGAGAAGATATTTTTTATTATTTCCTTAAATTTATCATCAAACAATTCATCATCTTTTTGATTAAAATATTTATTGAATTCATAATATAAGTTAACATATGCAGAATTTAATATAATGCTTCTAGCTAATATAAAAAGGCTAAATATATTACTTCTCGTTAAATAGGAAACTACAGATGAGGATTTGCCTTGATAATAGCATTTAGTAGTAGAAGAGTAATAGTCTCTTAATAGGTCATTTCTAATAGTATCAAAATATGATATTGATGAAGATAAATCTGAACTCATAAAAATTAGATGCCATTTATTGGCAATCATTTGCTTTTTATTATCATTTACTGAATTAATAATATTATCATACTTTATAATATATTCGTTCAAAAATATTTCAGATAATTTAATGAAACGCATTGCATTAATATCTGAATTTACAAATTCCATCAAGAATCACCTTTATTTTAATTCATTATTATTAAGTATTTTTATTTAATCTTTTTTCTCTAATCAACCTTCTTTGCTCATTCCCTATAGCCTGCATTCTAATATAGTAAGAACGATGTCTATACCCAGCCTCATAATATTGAGGTTCATGAATTAATTTAAAAAGTTCATCTGGAGATTTTGCTAATGCTTCTTCAGCTTTTTCTTTGCCTATGGCTTTAATTGCACCACAAGCATGTGCGATAAAAGCAGGTCTTGCGATTGATGGATTTTTTAAGCATTTTGCTAGTAATCTTCTAGTCCAGTTACCAATGCGTTTATCTATATGATAAAGCAAAAAATTAGGCGCGCATTTTAAAGTTGTATCCTTACCTCGCCTATCAACGCTAACTTTTCCACGATTTAAGATATGTTGGATCTCTTTTTCAGCAAATTCTGCGTCTTGAATTTTATCAGCTTTAATAAGCATAATAGAAAGACCTTTTTTCTGGCTTTCAGAAAGTTTTTCCCCATCTTTAAATGAGCAAATAATAGCGGCCACAGCTTCGACAAATTGAGGATCAATTTGCTTCACAGTCTGAGGAATCCGAATTTTACGAAGCTCTTCTTTAAATTCATTTTTTTGATTTCTGAGATAAAGAGACCTATTTTTGCTCATTTTAATGCCATTTCTTTAAATTTTAAAATTGACCTTCGTCGCATTGAAGACAGATAAGCCCCATGCGTCGCCACATGTCGACTACCTGTTTACGATCATCAACGCAAAAGGTCACGTCAAATCTTGGCTGAATGTGCAAATTATAAATCTCCTCCTTAATCACTGCATCCTGACGATAATCTTGGTCTTTTCTCATTAGTAATAAATCGTAGAATTGATCATGGGTAGCTAGCCATTCCTCGGTTATTGCCCTTGTAAACTCATTACGACCAGTAACTAATATTATTTTGTGAGAGCCTTTAAAGTTTGTAATAATTGAAGCGCACCATGTATTTAACTTGTCTTGAATTATATTTTCATCTTTTAAAAAAGACTTCCAATCCTTTTTTGAGCCTTCAATAAATTTTTTTCTATGTTCGCAATCTGCTAAAGTACCATCCAAATCAACAATAATTGCTTTTTGTTTCATTTTATTTTTCCTTGAAAATCAAAATAATCTTTTAATATTTGCATTACTCAAAAGGGAATATCATCTGTAATTGGACTAGAATTTGAACAAAATTCCGGCTCCTGATTATTATAATATTCATTATCATTTTGATTTGTACTTTGCGAGTTGCTTTCTAGAAATTGAATCGAGTTACTCAAAATTTCTGTTGTATAGCGTTTCTGTCCCTGTTGGTCTTGCCATGAACGAGTTTGAAGTTTTCCTTCAATATAAACGAGACGACCTTTTTTTAAGAACTTGTGTGCTATTTCTGCCAATTTTCCCCAAAGTATAACTCTGTGCCATTCTGTTTTTTCTTGCTTGATACCCTCTTTGATAAAACTTTCACTTGTAGCAATGCTAAGAGTGCAAACATTTTGTCCGCTTGTTGTGCTTCTAATTTCTGGATCTTGTCCTAATCTACCAACTAAAATAACTTTGTTCACGCTTGACATAAATTTTCCTTTTGTTTATTTTTTTATATTAATTTTTTAAAGCCCAATTTTTACACATTAATATATGTCCATTTTGTGCATCTTTCGGATGATTATAAGCGCTAAAATCTAATTCGATATATTCATCAACCTTAGGGCATCCGCATTTTTTAAATTCACCATTAGTTTTAAAGACCTTTGTCTCATAAAATCTTTCATCACCAATTTCTAAAAATATTTTATTATTTCTATCATACAGCTCTCCGATAGTAGAGATTAAAAATCCATTTGGGAGAAGTGTTGCTAAATTAAAGTCACAGTCATTTGCGCAAATATGATGTTGATGATGAGCAAGCCAAACCCATTTATCAAATTGATAATTATCGTTCATTATATATTCCTTTATTTTTTATTAAATTTTATTTTAAACTATTGCTAATACTTCTTCTCGGCCCGCTTTTGTTCCGCAAAGCATATCATCGCCTTTTCTGATTGCCTCTGATAAAGCTTTTTTATTAATTATTTTGATTGTTTTTTCTTCTATGAATTCTTTAGGAATTAATGTTTCTTCATTTTCGGAAACGACATTTTTTACTTCATTAAAATCAACAAGCCAATTAATCGCTTCAACTCCGCCTTTATTTCTAATTTTAAATGATTTAATTGAGCCATGAATTTCTCGAATATTATTTTCACGCATTATATCTAATGTTTTTTTATAAATATTATCTTGAGCTTTAATAAGTTTTGTTTGTCTCAGTTTGATATCTTTTATCATTTCATCAAAATGATTTATTTGAACATCTAAAGCATCAATTAAAAAAATTCTTCTATCAGCAGCGGCCCGTGAATTTATTTCAACAGCATCTAGCGAGGGTATTAAATCGTCCGGAATTTCTCCTGCTGTTATCTCAAGGTATTCCATAAATTCAGCTAGTTTTTTTTGAGTTTCAGCGAAAGGAATTTTTACAGGAATAATAGCAGTATCTTTTTTTGCCATGTCGGTTCTCCCTTTGGGAAAGTTTTTTCATCGTCACTGTGACGATAAAATTATTTTATACTAGATGTAAATTTTTGTCAACGGGTCGATATTATAAAAAATTTCCTAAATTTAATTTGACAAATATTTTAAATAAATATATTTTAAATTTGTTCCTTAGTCCGTTACATTAACTCAAATCCCAAAGGGAGAATCGAAAATGACACTACCAGTTAAAAAAAATGATATTCAAAAATCCGCCTCTTCAATCGCAAATTTTTCTCCAGAACAGATAAATGTTCTAAAAAACTCAATAGCCAAAGGCGCAACCGATGAAGAATTAGAGTTGTTCCTCTATACCTGTAAGAGAACAGGATTAGATCCATTCTCTCGTCAAATTTATTTAATCCAAAGAAAAACAAAAGATGATGATTCAAAAGAGAAAAAAAGTAATGGAGTTATACAAGTTTCAATTGATGGTTTTAGATCTATTGCTTCGAGAAATCCTGAATACGCAGGACAGACTACAACATTATTTTGTGGAAAAGATGGGAAGTGGACAGAAATTTGGACTCAAGAAGAATATCCATTTGCTGCAAAGGTTGGAATTTACAGAAAAGGATATCAAGAAGCAACTTATGCAATAGCAAAATGGGATTCTTATGTACAATGCTATTGGGTGAAAAATAATCATGGAAAAAACAGCCAAGAGGTTTCTTCTATGTGGAAAAAATTCCCAGAATTAATGCTAGGAAAATGTGCTGAAGCTTTAGCCTTAAGAAAAGCTTTTCCGAGTGATTTATCTGGGCTTTATACCGCTGATGAAATGGCCCAATCTAATAATGAAGTTATTGAAGCGCAAGAAGTAAAAGATGAGGCTCAGAAGCCTAAATTACCAAGCACAAAAGAATGGACAGAACAAAATAAAAAAATTACCGAGGTTCAACAAAAACAAATTGAAGAAGAAGTAAATACTCAGTCAGTCAAAAAAGTTCCTGCACAAGTCGCTCAAGCTCAAAAGGTTCTCGACAGAAAAGAAAAAGCACTTGAAGCGGAAGTGATTGATAACGAAATTGTTTATAATGGCTCAGAAGATCATAAAAGTAAGTTCAAGGAAATATTCAGATGCTTAAAAATATTTTCTGAGATAAAAAATGACATGGAAAAAACAGTAGAGCTAGCTACATATTTTAGCGAGCGGTGCCTTGGTGTTCCGTTGAAACATTTAAAAGAACATCTTATAAATATTGAAAATGATTACAAAATTAATCATTCCAAAGATATTTCAGCAGCTTAATGCTGCAACCTAGTATTTGAGAGTAATACTCTGATAAAAATAATCGACTATTTAAGATAAATAAAATGGATATTTTTTCTTATACTTAAGTTTTATAGAAAATGCTTGGTTTTGGAATTTATAATTATTTATTTTAATTAATTTTATAATTATAAATTACATACCATTAATAAATATAAATATCTTTATTGATTTATCAAAAAATATGTATATCAATAAACTCAATACAGAAACCTTCTGTATTAAATAAACTAAATTATTATTTATTTATATTTTACAAATATAAATTATAATTTTATTTGGAGAAGCAATGTTAAACGAATCGCTAGAAAGATTAAAATTTCTCAGGGAAGAAATATTAAATTTAAGCCTCAAAGATTTTTGCAGCAAATTCTCACTATCTTATAGCTATATGAGAAATATAGAGTGTGGAGAAAAAGTATTACCAAAGAGTAAGTCACTAGAAATAACTAAAAAAATTCAAAATTATGGATTTAATATTTCAGATGAATGGATCGAAACGGGCTACGGTTCTTGCCCCATAAGCTCTTTTTCAATTCTAAAAACTAATAAGTATATTAATTTTGACGATACAAATACAGAACAAAGGCATTGGTTAAAAACCATTTTAACAAGAATATTTCCATACAAATATGCATGTATTTCAACAAATGAAATGATGCCATTTTTAAAAAATGGAGACATTGTTTTTGGAGTTAATGGAGACCCTTCAAAGAATTTAGAACGATTGAATAATGAAATTGTAATTGCGCGGGTTGAAGATAATTTCACTTATGTAAGAAGACTTCGAATTGTTGAAAATAATGTTTTTTTAGTAGCAGATAATCTTGATAAAACAGATGATCCTGTTGTTAAAGTAAATAAAATTAATTGGATATCACCTATAATAATTCATAAAAAGCATGTTGGAAAAATCGAAATATTGGAGAATCAAAATGATTAAAATTAGATATATATATATGGGTGCATTTATCGAAGCATTTGACTTTTGTGTTTATTTAGTGTTTTCTCATGAGCTTTCAAAATTTCTACTTGGAAAAGAAAATTTATTTTTATCAATATTGATTTTTTCAATTTCATATATTGCAAGGCCATTTGGTTCTCTTTTTTTTGGAATTTTTGCTAAAAATCAAAAGAATGGAATCACAACATTTTTAAGAAATTCACCTCTCTGGATTGCAATTCCAACATTTATAATTGCATTTTGTCCAAGAAATGACTTTGGAATATATTTACTTTTAATTTGCCGCTTTATGCAAGGATTTATTTTTGGAGGAGAGAGCGGTTTAAGTTTTGTTTTTGCATATTTAAACGTGACTAAATACAAAAATACTGCGATTGCAGCGTTTCTAACAAGTGGTGCCGTTGCTATGGCTGCCTGCTTTATTTTAATTCCTCTAATTCCTTCATTATTTAATTTAGAATCTTGGAGATTAGCATTTATTATATCAGGAATTTTGAGTTTATTATTTGTTATTATTAGATCCAAGATTCCAAAAGTAAGTAACGAAAAATTTGAAACAAGTTCAAAAAATGTGAGCGCATTTAAAGCAATTTCATATATAATTATTTATGCTGCTATGTTCAATACAGTCCTAGCCTTTTTAACATCAGGTCAAAAATATATTAGCTTACCTCTAGCTATGTTAAGCATTTCTTTTTTATCAATTATATTTGGATATATATTTGATAAAATAAATATTCTAAGATTTTTAAAATTAATAAATGCTTTGGCTATTTTTCTATTGCTTATTTTAATGTACTTTAATTTAAATTTGTTAGCTTTTTTTACAGCATTTATAATGTGCTGTGCGCTAGGCGGCATTTCGATTTCTTCAGCTATAAAATATTTGTCAAATAGTAAAAGTTTATATCCAAAATTCGGATTAGTTTATAACACAGTCATGGGAAGCATGGGGGCGTTAGTCCCAATAATCAGGGAGGTATTTAAATCATGAAAGCTGTACCAAGGAAGGCGATATTAAACCCGAAAGAGAAAATGAAAGAATTCACAAAATTTTTCAATTCAAAAATTGATAAAGAAAAAAAGCTTGGGCTTAACGTTAATATGTTTACAGTCGCTATCAACGATGGCGAAAATAACATAATTTTAACAAATGCTGAACAATTGGTAAGCATATTTACAGAAAAAGAAATGCACCTATATTGTCCTAAATATAAAAAATTTGATCAGGATAATAAATCATCACTTTTATTGAGTTTAGAAGAGATTACAGTATCAAATAAAAGAGAAGTTGAAGCCGTTTATTCAAGGCAAAATTTCGACCAAATTATTAAACCACGCACAACTATTTTTGCAATGTATAATCAATATAGCAAAATTTTAAAAAGAAATATTCAAGCTTCGTTCACTATTGGGGTATCAAAAGAAAATTTAGACAAGAATGAATTTTTTTATAAGAATATAATTAACATTCATGAGATTTTTAATAACAGCTTAAACATAGCTTTAAATATAGATAAGTGTAAAAGAAAAAACATATTAAATACGCTGGAAATTATTTAAAAAGGTGACACGTGTCACCTTCGTTTGATTGCCCTTTGCTATTGATAGTATTAAAAAAAAAGAGACACTCTTTAGAGTGTCTCAATTGATTGCTTTAAATTCTCCGCTAGTTCCTGCCAGAAGTTGATGGAGAATTTCATAACAAATATAGATCTTACGATTTTTAGTTCGAAAGCGCTATAAATGCAATGATAGCATAGAACTAAAAGTCGTACAAGATCGTTAATTCAAGGACGATTTATATGACTACTCAAAATTGTTGTGATCTTTCAAAATCCAAAACCAGAAAAACATATAAAAATAAACTAATTTTAAAACCAATGCGGGAAGGTTACACTCACAATCACGCAAAAAATGAAGCTTACAATGGTGGTAGATCTTTAAGGGCAATTTGGACAAATCCAAATATCACTTCAACTCAAAGTTTAGTTTTATTATGTATTTCTTCACATTTGGATTTTAAAAAAGATTTTAAATCTTGGATAAAAATTTCAATCTCTCAAATTGCTTCCGAAACTAAATTAGGCGTAAGAACAGTCCATAAAATCATTTCCGAATTAATAAAATTGGAATATTTAAATAAGCAAAGAAATTTTTCCCAAAAAACTTTTTTACAAGAGGAAAGTAGTTTTTGCTTAACTAATAAGCTTTTTGATGAGCATGTAAATTATTTACAAAAAAGTTTAGTTCCTACCTCGAATCACAATGAGCATGTAAAAGAGTACAAATTTCAAAAATCTCTAAAAAGTAGCAATAAAAAAATTTTACAGTCCGCAACTCCTGCAAAGCAAGTCCGCACACCTTACACATCTAATATGCACGACATGCAAAGTAAGGTTGTACGAGATGCAGACATTTTCCCCTTAGATCTTTCCTCTTTAAAACTTTCCCCTCAAAATTCTCCAATGTGTGAAGAAAAAATTTCACACACAATTGAAAATCCTATTGCTTATAAAAGTAACAACTCAGAATTAAAGCAAGTGGGAATTATAATTTGCGAATTACTTAAGCAAAAGCAAAAAAGGAAGTTTATCCCAAATATGGAATGCGAAAGCTTAATAGCTAAAGCTAAGCTTCACCTAGATCTTAACAACTGTGATCAATTTTTATCTTTCGCTAAAGCTGCCATAGCTAATGAGCATTACAACAATTTAAATAACTCTAAGAATATCGAAAGTATTTTCATTAATGAAGTAAAAAGTTTTATTGATAACAAAGAATATATTGCTTCTTTTAAAGCTAAAGAGATTACCGAATGCAAAAAAGAATCAATCGAGCAAATAGCAAATCGTTTTAAAGCACCTGTGGAGCAATTTTTAGGACAGGCCTTAACCAGTGTTCATGCAAAACAAAATGAGCCTTTAAAAGCTAAAGAAACACGTCAATCAAGTTTAACTGATGGCTTAAGCGATTCTGCTTTAGCTTGGTACAAAAATTTAGATAGAGCAAATAAAATCATTGTTCAAAAAGAAATCAAAAAGCATGGTCCCGCAAAATTTTCATCTTTAATTCTTCCAAGCATCAAATCTTATAAAAATTTCGTTACAAGCTTTAAATTTGAAGCGAGGGCAGCATGACTATAAATAAAAATTGTTACGTTTGCGATTTTCCTGTCCCTTATTCGAAAACTAGAAGTGGAAAGTATTATTGTGAAAAACATCATGTGTGCGCTGTAGAAAAAACAAGAATTCTTAAAAAAAGAGGACGCAAAAAATTAGATGAAGAACAAAAGCAATTAAGCATACAAAATAAAAAAGAAAATCAGAGAATATATAACCGTTCTTATTACATTGAAAGGGTCTTACCGGAAAGAAACAAAATCGTTAAAAATATTCAAGACAAAAAATCGACACATGGAACTTTTTAATTTACTTTTGCAATAGAACTCTTTTATAAAATCGTTCCTTTAGGAATAACCGAATTAAAAGAGTTCTTAATAAAAAAACATTCCCTAAGGGAGTACCGATTAATGCAAAGTATTAAAATAATTAATACTTCAAATAATGAAGTATTTTATGCTACAGAAAAATCAGCAGGCTTTGATATTGCAGCGAATGAAAATGTTTTACTTTTGCCGCTGCAAGTTAAAAAAATAAAAACAGGATTATTTTGGAAAATAGAAGATGATTCTGATTTATTAAGCACAACAGCAGCCGCTAAATTAGCACGATGCAGTCCTACAACTATCCGAAGAATGTGTGCCAAGGGCGATCTTAAATATGAAAATGTAAATAAGAAAATTTTAATAAATAAAGAACATCTTTTATCTTATCTTGATAGCGATGAAATAATTGATTTATCAGATAAGTTTGAGCTTCAAATAAGACCTCGTAGCTCATCCCTCCTTAAAGAAAAACTTCATATCCAACTTGGCACTATCGATCCTGATTATACAGGAGAGATTTGCATTATAGTTCAAAATCTTTCCTTTAAACCTAAACTAATTTTTAAAGGCGAGCGCATAGCTCAAGGCGTTATTTCAAATATCCACACCGCAAATAATTTAATCAATAAAAAAATAATACGCAAAAATAATGGCTTTGGGAGCACTGGAAAATGAGCAATTTACATAGAGAATATATTGAAAAAATTGATGATATAACAAAGTCATACGCAAAGATGAAAAAGTTAGTACGTGAAAATAATGTTCAAAAAAATATCGCAAAAAATCAAAATATTTATGTTTCATTATTAAACTTAAAAAAATCCATTGAAAACTTAATGTTTATTTATCAGAGAGATAGAGCATGAATAATGAAGATAATAAAAAAATATTATCTATTAAGCCATACAATAAAAGCGAAACTAAACTAAATGCAAGAATGATAAAAGAAATTAATAAGTCTAGAAGGATTCTTGGTTTAAAAGATTTAGTCCAAAAAAATAGAAATTGTATAAGTTGCAAGAAATTAATTAAAGAAACAACTTCAGAGCGATTGTGCGAAAGATGTAGATTTATAGCTAACAATATTTATGAATAAAGAGATAATAAAATGAATAATACTGAATCAATCGAGAACTTAAAAGATGAAAATAATCAATTAAAAATTGAGATAGATAACTTAAAGAGAGATAAAAAATTATTAATTAACACCATAGAAAAAATGGCAAGTCAAGCAAGATCTCAACTTCACAGTTTAGAAAAAACTTTAGATTTATTTAGAGTTTTTAATCAAAAAATTAAATGCGCACCACCTTCAGGAGTTGAGCGCCCAAAAGGTTCTCTTGATGAATCAAATATCATTAAAAAATCATGGAGAAAATAAAATGGAAGATATTCATCTAAAAATTAATGATAAAAATTCAAAATATAGAGCTAAAATTTATATGAAAAATAAATCATCTGATTTTACTAATTTTAATGAAATTGAAAAAGAATTAAAAAATAAAAATATAAAAAAAGGATTGATATTTTTTGATTTATCCAAAAGAAACTTTCCAGAAAAGAATTGCTTTTTTGAAATCTATTACAATGGAGAACGATTCATAGATGGAACATGGAAACAAGTAAATCAAGAGGAAAGAATATGAAAAAAAATAATTCAAATACTGAACATAAAACATTTAAGACAAGAATTCCTAGAAATATTCGGAGTTTTGCAATTAATAATTTCGGTGTTGAATTTAGAGTAGCTGAGACTTTAGAGAAAGCTAATATAATAGGATTACCTGAAGAAGCAAATAAACATGATGCTTTATATATAGAAAAATCAGCAGTTGTTTTTGTAAAAAAATTTACAGAATTTGATCCTACAGACTTAAATTTTATTTTACTTCATGAACTTGGACACGCAATTTTAGATTTTTATAAAAACGAAGCAGGACTTAAAATTGAAGAAAGAGATGAAGAAATCAAAGCGAATGGAATTGCGTTTGCTATTGCAGCACTTTTAAAAATTCCAGTTTCAGAAACGATGATTAAAAATTTAAATAGATTTTTGTGTTTGAGTGAAGGCGAACAAATTCAGTGGGAATTTTAAGGAGATATTATGACTATAAATATAATTGAAGGAAATAAAGCATCAGATATATATTTAAAACTAAACTTAAAAAGTCGTCAAAAAGTTGAAGAAATAGCTTCTGCAAGTAGAATAAATATTAATTATCAACTGGTATTTAAAGCATATATAGAAGAAAGATTTTCTGAAAATGAGATAACAAAAGAGAGCCAAGATAAATGCTCATTAATCAGAAATAAATGCAAAGAATTAGCTTGTTTTTTAGTTGATACAATTCCTGATAGTCGTGAATTATCAACGGCATTAACAAGTTTAGAAACTACAATGTTTTTTGCGGAAGCAGGAATTCAAAGAAGTTAATGGGAGTATATACAATATGAACTATAATAGGATTGATAAAAGAAAAAACAAAATATTATTAGATTATTATGTAATTGCGGTTGAAAAATTAGGCAATGTAACAACTGTATCAAAAAAATCAAAAATCGCTGTAAATACATTAGAAAAAATAGCAAAAGGCGAATCAATAACAACAAGAACATTTCAAAAATTAGAGTCTTTTGTTTTAAATTTAACTTAAATAAGGAATTATAAAATGATTGAATATTTAGCAATTGTAAATATAACGGCCACAGTTTTATTGATTATCAGATTTGTATGTTTTTTTGTAATTAAATACGTAATTAAAACCAAATTTAAAATAACTGATATAATTAATTATTTTATTTCTCCAGAATATGGAGCTTTGAAGCTAGCAATTGAAAATAAAGAATTAGAATCAGAAATTAATTTCTTAAATATTAAAATCAAGTCCCTCGAAATTAAAGTTAAAGATTATAAATTAGTTATTATGGAAAAATCAAATAACGAGCTAGCACAATAAGATAAAAATTATATTTAGATAAAAGGAAATTAAATGAATACTTTATCAGCAAAAAATGAAAACGAAGCTCTTGAAATTTTAATGACTAATTTAGATGACTCGAAAACAATCACAGATGAATTTTTAGCCGAATTTGCAGGAATCGAAAAACATCATTTCAACCGCAAGGCAGATCAACTTTTTAAAATGGATATTATTGGCAATTACAATAAAGTAACAATAGGTAAGAGTATTTCCGTAAAACAACCTACTCAAAAAATAATCAGAAAATATTCTCTTACTGATGTTATTATTATTTTGAGCCAATATGAGAACAGACACCAAAGAAGGGCTTTAAAAATATGTAGGCTAGCTCTACAAAAGTTTGTTAATGAATCGATACAAGTAAACAAACCAGTATTGCATAAAAATAGTACAATCTCAGTCCCTTTGTACATTGAAGACATGTTTGGGGGATTAGTGAAAATCGGCTCTACGGTTCGGAATATTATTGATTTAAATTATGAAGAATTCATAGAAGCAAAATTAATTCATATTCAAAAAACAATCGCGGGATTACAAAAGAAGCAAGAAAAGTTTACAGAAGAATTAATGCAAATAAAAAACTCAAAATTAAATAAAGTTGCTAGGGCTGTTCAAGAATTAAATGCGTGTGGGCTGTAAAAAATAGGCTTAAAACTAGAGCGGCCAGTACCTAAGTACTGACCCCTACTCGATTACCGATATGCTGTAATGTGCATACAGACCCATAGAATAACACTTATTAAATAAAAAGCAAGAAGAAAGAATTAACTATGTCTTCAGGTTCATTTATTAGATTGTCTTATCCATTAAGCGCAAAATTAGGGATATCAAAATCATTGGTATTACAAAAGATTATTGATTGGGTTTCAATGAATAAAAGCAACCCCAATATGAAAAAGGGTAATGCTATTTGGGTTAAAAGATCGGCACAAGAACTATCACAAGATTTAGATGGTAATTTATCAGCTAGAAGCATCGAGCGACATTTGTCAGAGCTAGTTAATGATGGATGGGTTATTAAAGAAAATTTTAATATAAATAATTTTGATAGAACTTGCTGGTACACACCAAACGGCCGCATGATCAACCAAGCAACCAAAGAATGGAATTCTGAACAAACCGACATTAGATCGGAATCAGAGACCGACAATTTGAGTAAGAGCTGCACACAAAATGAGTATTCAGATATACGCAACGATATCAATTCTCCCAACACTATAATAACAGATAAAGAATATAAAAAGATAATAGAAGAAGAACAGATAAATATTGAAAAAAATATTTCTGATCTAAAAAAGACTAAAATCAGAGTCGTAAAAACGAATGAAAAAAAACTTGATGATCGAACCTCTCAAATGCTCAAGTCAGGGATAGATGCATTCGTAAAATCTTACGAACATCGTTACAAAGCAAAATTCCTAGACTTCGCAACTCTAAGCAGGTCCATTCAATCTATTATAAAAAAAATGGGCGCTACATTTTCAGAGCAAAATTTAATTGATTGCGTGAATTGTTATTTGCGATCTCAAAATTCATGGCATGTCACCAAAGGTCACTCACCGATTTACCTCGCTGGTGACATTCAAAATATTTTTGCAGCGGCTCAGAATAATAGGAATGTAGCAACATCTTTACAGGCAAAAAAAGGCGATGTTTCTCAAACAATCGACTCAAACATCATGAACGCTTTAAATTCTCTTAAAAAAGAAATGAATAGCGAAATTTTGGATATTTAAAAAAGAGGTGACAAATGAAACCAAGTGAAGATTTTAAAAAATTTAATAAAATAAATGCACTTTATAAAGCAAAAATGACTATCACTCAAAAGTTACACGGGACAAACGCTTTAATTTATATCTATTTTGATGGGATGACAGGAAATTTAGATTTAATTTGTGGATCTAGAACTCGCTGGATAACTCCTCAAGATGATAATTATGGATTTGCTAAATTTATTCATGAAAATAAAGAAGAATTTATAGATAAATTAGGGGAAGGATATCATTACGGTGAATGGGTAGGATTTGGGATAAATTCAGGAGAAGGTTTAGATAATCGAAATCTAATTTTATTTGATTGGCAAAAATTTCATAATAAGCCTCTTCCAGAGAGAACAAATACTATTCCAGTTTTATATCATGGAGAAATAAACTTTAATATAATTAATGAAAAAATGGAATATTTAAAAAATAATGGTTCAGAATTAGTTAAAGGTTTTATGAATGTTGAGGGAATCGTTATTGATATTAACGGAGTAAAGTATAAAAAAGTTTTTAACCCAGAGGAAACAAAATGGATTTCATCAAAGTCTGATAAGAAAATGAAACAAGACAATTTAGTTTTTGATTACTTATTACAGCATAACAGATTAGAAAATTTGCTATCTAAAGATGAACGATATTTAAAAGAATTTCCAAAATCTATAGGTTTAATAATTAATGATTACACCTCTGATTTGCTAAGTGAAGAACAAATTGATGAAAATATCTACAATCAGAACTTAAAAAAAATAAAAAGAGAAGTTGGGTATTTTGTAGTGGATTTAATAAAAAGTAAATTATTAAAACAAAGCAAAGCAAGCTAAAATATATAACATAAAGAACTTTTAAAAATGATTTTTATTATTGATACAGACAAAGAAAAGATGTTTAAAAAATATAAAGAATTAACATATCACTCTAAGAATTGTCCTGCATGTAAAAAAGAATTATGGGAAAATGGTACATTTGAATTCTTTGTCTCAAAAGAACATCGCGGATTTATTAGAACATGTAATGCTTGCATGAAAAGTCAGACCTTATTAACTCCAAAAAAATTAATTGATCAAATAAAACTCAGAAATACAATAAATAATTTAAAAAATAGATTAGGACTAACAAAATGAATGAAAAAGAATTTAGTGCAGAATATATTAGAGAACTCAGAGCCTCAGAGCTTCAAAAAGAAAAAGAAGAATTTGATATTAAATATGATAAATTAATTAATAAAATAAAAAATTTAATATTAAAAAATTCTTCAGAAGATAAAAAATATCTTCTAATCACAAATGATGATTGTTCTGAATTTAATAAGATTATTAAAAATAAAAATGGAGGCGAAAATCTTGTTAATTATTTTAATTCATTGGGGTTTAAAACGGAATTTACACATACAAGAGAAAGACGCATTAATGGTAAAGAAATAGCTGAACTTAAAATTAAATGGTAATAAATTATGGACAACTTTGAAAAAAAATGTGCGACAATTATTCGTGAAATTTGTCAGCGGTGTGAAAGAAGCCTTTCAGAAAATTATATAAAGTCATGGCTCAAAAGTTGTATTAAACTCGGAGAAAAGAAAGCTCTTTTTGCGCTTGGAGAAATTTATAAGAAAGCAAAACAAGGTTACATGATTCCCTCGATATTTGAATTTGAACAGCTTGCAGAATCAGAAACAGAACCAAGTTTGCAAATTGCTGAACGAATTGTAAGAGGCATGCAATTGTATGGCGCATATAATCACGATAAAGCTAAAGATTATGTGGGTGAACTTGGATGGAAAATTGTACAAAACAACGGAGGATGGCAAGAGATGTGTTACACTACGAATATGAATCATATTTATTATGTTAAGAAAGATTTACAGAAGCAGATTAAAATATTTAAAAAAGAAGAAAAAAATTTAAAATTAATTACATAAAAAAAAGAAAGCCTCAGGCTGGCCGCTAGAAGCTTTAATTAACTTTTGCATAGGATGAAAAGCTATTTTATTTTTAATTCAGATCTGATTTTCTTGCAAGAAACCAATGCAGTCAATTGACGGCAATACGAATTTCTTCTTAATCTATTTTTTCTAAAATCCTTATTTTATATGAATAACTTTTTTCTAGTAGGATAAGTTTAGGGTTTTTGGGTGGAAGCCTTAATTATTAAAATTAGATCTTCAATAGAATGAAGATGATTGTAGAATTCTGGATCTGTTACAGGGACCCGACGATTTCTATACATATTTTTGCTATGAATAGGCTCATAACCTCTTAGCGCTAGTAATCGATGTAATTCATGGCTAAAAATTGTTAATTTTTCAAATTCTATATTTATTTCAACTTTTTCTATTGGTTCGAGTGCATCATAATGAATACCTGTTTCTCTTCTTTTTTTTGATTTTTCATGAAGCAGAACTATGTAATTAAATATTTTAGTTTCGTTATCTGTGAGCTTATATTTTATCATATTATTATCCTTTCTTAAAATTAAACAAAACTTGGACAATTTTGAATATAATTTTGGAATTTTGAAATTGAAAGCTTGGTTTTTTCAAGGGGGAAAATATTTTTAAAGTTTATCAAAAACAGACTTAAGTATATGATTTTGTTTTTATAAATTGAGTTTAATTTTTTTACTTTATAAGAGGGGGTTAAAATAGGAACTCTCTTTGAGTCTGACGCTGCAACTAAACGTCATTTATCAATTACAGAAATTTCTGGGTTTAGCGCTTACAAATCTTTTTAGGTTGGTAAATTCTATTTTGGTTTAATTTAAAAAACCTTAGCAGTCAATTGACTGCTAAAAAAAATTTGATTTTTGGTCTCGCATGAAATATTTTAAAGATCTTCTGAATGCGCCTTTGTTATGATTTAATTTCATAATTCTACCGTTGCAGGTTTAAATGGGTACGTTTTATAAACCTTGAAGGGCGTCGGAAACTCATTCAAGGTTTTATTCAGTGATAATTTAGCTCATCTGCCAAGAGCAGAAAGAGATAGCCCCGCGCTCTGCCTGGGGCTTTTTTATTTTGTTATGTAATTTTTTTAAAATATTTGGCAGTCAATTGACTGCAATTGAATTTGTATTTTTAACTTTTTTAAGTTAATGTAAAATTTCCTTTCATTGTATAATTATAGCTTTAAAGCCCCAAATTCCGATTGGGGCTTTTTTTAATCAGTAAAAACAATATGGGCTTTTTTTCCGTTACAAAACGC
The DNA here is from genome assembly GCF_009208775.1 of Silvanigrella paludirubra. Lineage (NCBI taxonomy): Bacteria > Pseudomonadati > Bdellovibrionota > Oligoflexia > Silvanigrellales > Silvanigrellaceae > Silvanigrella > Silvanigrella paludirubra. Next base: position 67,524 of record NZ_WFLM01000009.1, read on the forward strand.
AATATGAGCAATGGTTTCTAATGTTAAGTTGCCTTCGCCTTTAATAATTTTTGAAGCCATGGATAAGCTTAAATCATG
>NZ_WFLM01000011.1 GCF_009208775.1 Silvanigrella paludirubra
TGCAAGTTCTGTTTATCAAAACAAAGCAGAATTAGCTCTTGAATCAGGTGATAAAAATAAAGCAGCTGAGTATGCAAATACGGCAAGTGCTTTAGGATGGGCTTCTCTAGCTCTTGGGATTGTTTCTTTTGTGAGTGGGATTGCAGTTACTTATACGGGTCAACAAAAATTAGAGTATGGTAGTCCGTTTGGTGATGATTTAAGCTTACATAGAAGCAATAGTATTTCAGATTATGAAGCTTTTGCAACTCCTGAGCGTAGCGCTAAAGAATTAAAAGATTTAATGGAAGATTCATTATCATCATCATCTTCATCATCATCTTCATCATCATTTAATTCGTATTCAAATTGGTTACAACCTTTAAAGCTTGTATCACCTATTTATAATGATGTTCGCTTCAAAAAAAGTAATTAAAATAATTTATTCTTTTTGAATGAGTCTAATTTTTTATATTTAAACAAGAAAATTATAATTTAGATTATTATATTGAATATAAAAAATTTGGAATATTTTTTAATAATATCGTTTTTTGAATTAAAAATTTTTATTATTAAAAATTATTTAAAAAAAATATGATATAATATTTTAATTAAGATAATTCTTTTATAAATTAAAGAATACACTCAATAAAAATAAAAAAATAAATAGGTAAAATTTTTATATTTATTAAAATTTATAACATATTTTAATTATTGATTAAATGATTTTTTTTTATAATTTTTATAATGTAAATTATTTATAAAAATTATAAATAATTTACATTATAAAAACATATGTCGTTATTTATTGTTTAAGAAATATAAAAATAAAAACATTGACAGTTGTTCGTTTATTTAATTATTAAAATAATGCGTTTTATTTAATTGTTAATTACTTTTATTTGTAATGATATATTAAGTATTTTTAACTTATATATAATTAGAATAAGTCGCAATTTATGATTTTAACAAATAATACAGGAGGTATTATTTGTTAAAATAAATATTTATTTTATTTTTTTATAATTAACATAAAGGATGATGTTAAATGACTATGATAAGCTTTAATTCTAAAAAACTATGTATTTCATTGTTTGCAATTGTTGGGTCTACTTTTTTATTTTCTTGTAATAAAGGAGGTAGTGATAAAAAGCCTAATAGTGAATTAGCATCAAATGGGCAAAATCCATCAAATCCAACTACCGGTGATAATGTAACAGATGAGGGTACCTCTGAGGAGGCTCAATCCGAAGAATCAGTGCCTAAAGATGGGATTTCATCAATTTCTATTTCATTGACTGGTAATTCATCTACCGATATGTCATCGGATGATAGCTCTGAAGGCAGCGATGTATTGAGTGATAAATCAAAATCTATTTTAAATAATGATGATAGTGAAGAAGAAGTTACTATTCAGCCAGATTATTTTGAGGTAGAGTCTGAAAATGATCTAAATGAAAGTCTAGTAGAAGCTCAATTAGATAATTATCAAGATCTCCAATTAAAATTGACTCCAGTTTGTGATGAAAATAAGTTATTTAATAATAAAAAACATAATATTCCTGTAAGAGTTTCCTTGTCTTATAATGACAGTGGCAATAGAGTAGAGTTATCTGATGAAGTTGTTAGATCAATTAAAAGAAATATTAATTTTAGTAATTATATAGATAAGAAGAAAGCTCCTGAAAAATTAGATAATGTTATGTTTAGTCGTAATAATTTTACAAAATGTTTTGGCCAAGATAATGTTAATTTAGATGCAGATGATTTGGTTTACATTTCTTCGGATAAAGAAATTAATTTAATAGCAAGTCTCGATTATAAAAAAGAAGCAGGTGGTGTATTAAAAAGTATTCCTTTAGAAAATGTTAAGAAAAAAGATTTGTTTAAAATAGAAATTTTGAAAAATCCTAAACTCGATGTTTTTAGTGACTCAACACATTTACTGAAAGCAGAAAATAATTCTAACGTGAAAGTAAAAATTGTAAAAGTGACTGAAAATAAAAAGTTAAAAAACTATAAACCTTTTGTATTAAAATCTATAGCTATGTCTTTATCTGGAAATAAAAATAATGTAGAAATTTATAATACAAATTCTGAAAATAATAATTTTGAAAAACTGCGTTCTATAACATATCCATCATTAACTAATCACAGAGTGATTTCTGATTTTACTTTTATTAATCAAGGAGAAACAAAGTTAAATCTAGACAAAATAGTCACTGGTTTAAATGATGAAAATTTCTTATTTAAAGATTCTAAAAATACTTTAGATCTTGAGGCGGCAAAATCTAAACTTCCTGCGTTTTCTGAAAATGAATTTGGTTTTATTATAAGAGTTTCTGATTCACAAAAAACAGGATTGAAAGCAAATCTAGAATTTAAAGGTGAAGATGCTTATGGTAATGAATTTACTTCAAGCTTAAACGGAGAAAAATGGTAATTAAATTATAGAGTAATTTGGAATGTATTTTTAACACATTGTTATTTATTGATTATATTTTTATTTATGGATTAAATTTTGATGAAATCGTGATTAAATTTTTACTGAGATGGACCTGTTTTAGTGATATAATTTGACTATAAATATATATTTAACGAAGATCCTAAGACTTTTATTTTGAAGAATAAAAATCTTAGGATTTAAAATGTTATTTATATTTTGATCATCTTATTAAAGGCTATCAATTGAAAATAAATCAAAAAATTAATAAAGTTACAGCACTTTTCTGTACAAGCCTTATATTATCAACACCTTTTCAAACCTATGCCTATGCCAGCGGGATTTCAAGGTTAACAGCTGTTGTATATAGTTCAGCAGAAGGTCCTAAAAGCACACAAAAAGTGGCTAGGATAACAGGTGCAGAGCTTAGTGGAACTAAGGCTTCTGCACAAAGCGCAAGTAATAACCAAGGTGGAGCGGATAGCAATAAACCAGTAAGCGACGCATATAATTTTAAAGACTTATCTCAATCAGCAGACCCAAGAACAGGTGCATTTTCAATATCTTATAAAATTGGAGATGTGAATGGGAATGGATTTGAAGATCCAGAAATTTCTTTATCCATAAATTATTCTTCTCTATCCAGTTCTGATGCTTTTGGATTAGGAAAAGGGTGGAGTTGGAATTTAAGTCATTATGATACAAAAAGTGGAATGTTGAGTTTAGCAAGTGGTGGTAGCTATAAACTAGATATTGGAACGGGCAAACTAAAATATTATAAATTAAAAGATTTAAACGTAGCAATTGGTAGTGAATATGTTACTTTAAAATATAAAGATGGACGAATCGAGCAAATTGATAGAGCGTTTGGTAATTTAAGAAAAATTACGAATGTTCAAGGGTTTAGTGCAGAATTTAATTATGAAAAAGGTGCGCGAATTCAATCCATCGTTTATAAAAGTCCATTAAATAGCGAAGATATTAAAAAGTTAGAAGTTTCTTATCCTTCTGATTTTGAGGTAAGAATTAAAAAGAATGATGGTTCTACATTTGGAGCTCCATTAACAATAATTAAAAAAAGTAAAAATAATTTACTAACATCAGTAGTGAATCCATTATCACAAGAAGTAAAATTTGAATATAAAGCATTAAGCGAGAAAAATTTTGCTACAGATGGATTAATCACAGATATTTTCTATCCAACTGGAACAAAAATCAATGTAATTTATTTACCTGGTGGATTAGAGTCCGCTAAAAAAGGCGTTGCTTCTCCAGCGGTATCTAAAATTAGAACAATATCTCTTCCAAAAACAGATACAAGTGATGAAGAAGTTCGTTATACTTATTATGAATCCACAAATACAAATTATTTAGCATATGGATTTACAGGTTTTAAAGAAGGTGAAGATGCTTTGTTTTTTACACCGAATAGTTATACTTATTCGACAGTAGAAACAAAAAAAGCTCCTAATTTTCAAACTTATTCAACGGAAAGAGTTTATAATCATTTTCATCAAATGATGAAAGAAATTACTCGTGTTAATGGTATTTATTTTAAGATAAAAGAATTTACTTATCCAGATTGGACAAACAAAAGCTTTGATTCATTAGATCCAAACTATAACTTTCCTAAAGAAACAAAAACAACGTATTTTGCAAATGGTATGCAACGTAGCGAGACTACAAAGCAAGAATATGACAATTCAGGAAATATATTAAGAACTCAAGATGCCTCAGGAATAATTAAAGAGTATCAATATTTACCTGCAGAAAAGACTTTTAATGGCATAGTACACTTTCCTTTAAGAGAAGTGGAAAAAGCAGTTAATGGAACAGGCAGTAAAGTAATTGAGTATGTATATGAAGACGCAAAAAATGCTCAAGGAAATGCGTTTCAAAGATTAAAGGCAAGAATATATCGTTTAAGCGATAATATTTGCCAAGTAACAAGTGAAAATTGTGGTAAGGTTTATAAAACTGAAATCCATCAATATTCTAGTGAAAATATAAAATCTGGTTCTGCTTTTCCTATATATTCATTTCCAACTTTAACAAAATTGTCTTCTGCATCAAATAAAAAATGTAAAATTATTATTAAAAAACAAGATTTTTTAAGCACAAATTTTCAAAATATATTAACAAATAGTTACTTAAATTCAAAGGGCCTTATATTGGCCAAAGAGGTATTTACTAAAAATCCCTTTACAAATTTAGAAATAAAAAAATTAGATTCAAAAGGAATTGAAATTTCTTATGAATATGATTCTTTAGGAAGAAAAATAAAAGAAATTGCTAAACCTGAAGGAAGTGGATCAGGAGTTCAAACAAGTTATACTTATAAAGTGAATGATCCGGATTATGGTGGATATGGAACAAGTTCTTTAATTATCCAAATGTCAAATGGATATAAAGCTATTAAAGTGTATGACTCTATAGGAAGAGAGCTAGAGATTTATGCTCAAAATCAAGATAATAGTAATTTAAGTAAAATAAAATCTTATACCTATGGTGTCACAAATAAAAAAGATGTAGAAACTTTTTATAATATTGATTCAAATGGAATTCCATTTAAAACCTATATAAAATATAAGTATGACATTCTTAGCCGTGAAATTGAAGTTACTTCACCTAGTGGAGAGACAAAAGTAACAGAATATAATGATGCAAGTCATACGGAACAAAAATATGTAAAAGCGTTAGATGGAGAAATATCTCCGATAAGCGTAGTTACTTATAATGATATGAATAAAGTAGCGAGTACGCAGTTATTAAAGAGCGATAAAAGCTTTTACAGTGTAAGTAGCAATAAATATGATGCTTATGG
>NZ_WFLM01000012.1 GCF_009208775.1 Silvanigrella paludirubra
GATCTTCAAATCCATTCCCAATTACATCTCCTATTTTATATGATAGAGAAAATGCACCTGTTCTTGGATCTACAGATTGAGATAAATCTTTATAATTGTAAGCATCACTTACTGGCTTATTGCTATCTGTTCCGCCTTGGTTATTACTTGCACTTTGGGCATAAGCCTTAGTTCCACTAAGCTCTGTACCTGCTGTTGATTTAGCTACTGTCTGTGTGTTTTTAGCACCTTCTGCTGAGCTATAAACAACTGCTGTTAACTTAGATATCCCGCTCGCATAGACATACGATTGAAAGGGACTTGATAGCATTAGACCAGTACTAAATAATGCTGTTACTTTATTTAAAATATGATTTTTTTTCAATTGATAGCCTTAAATGAAATTGCAATAAAAACAGACGAAAAACCATCAATTATTTTTATAGAAATAAAAGACAAAATACACTTATTATATAGGAATTTATTGTCAATTAATTACAACTAAATAAACTTAATTTTGAGAATTTTTAATCTTAATTTCATTTTATTTTAATTTAAAAAAAAATTAAGATTAATTTTTCCTTTATAATTTTTAGATTTAAAAAAAACCAGAAATGTTTTCACACTTCTGGCTTTCATAAGCTCACACAATTATCAAGTTATTAAAAATAACTCTTAATTATCGCTTTGCATTAACCTCAAGCTAACATCATTGTAAACAGGAGATACAAGCTTTAAAGGTTGTAACCAATTGCTATTTGTCCCAGAATTAGATGAGCTCATTATTGATGAAGAAGATCCAATTGAAAGAGTATCACTATCGCCAATCAATCTTAATCTAGAAGAATAAAAATTAAGATCAGAATTTATAGACTCTAAACTAGTTAGACTACTACTTTTATTAATCCCATAATCACCAAAAGGTCTAAAAGCACTTGTATCTAATTTTGTTCCACCCATTTGTTGACGATGATTCCACATAGATTTCCAACCATAACCTTTATCAGTAACATTACTTGAAGATACTGCGCGAGATCCAAGATATGTTGAATTCGTATTGGTGGATGAAACAGAAGAAATTGAATCTGTTTCTTTAAGAAGCTGATAACCGCCTTTAGGACCAGCCGCCAAAGAAGCACCAATTCCAGAAACTGCAGAAACAATCCCAAGAGCTAGAGAAGCCCATCCTAAAGCACTTGCCGTATTTGCATACTCAGCTGCTTTATTTTTATCACCTGATTCAAGAGCTAATTCTGCTTTGTTTTGATAAACAGAACTTGCAATTCCTGTTGCTCCAGCCGCTACTCCAGTTACTAAAGAGGTTGTTGCTAAAACAGCCTGTGTCGTTGTAACCCCTGCCGCTCCCGCTGCTGCGGATGTACCTGCTGCTGTTAAACCAAGCGAACTACCAAAGGTAACAACAGAAGCTACAATTCCTATGATTGCAAGAAGAATTCCTATTCCCATTACTGTATAAGAAGCCGCGCTTTCCCCTGTTGGGTCAAACTTCATGATTG
>NZ_WFLM01000013.1 GCF_009208775.1 Silvanigrella paludirubra
TCTCATTTAAAACACGAGAACCACTGTAATAGAATTTATTTTCTACATTTCCAGAGTCTTTTTGAGAAACAAGAATGCCAGAACCATTGTAACGATATTCTGTTACATTACCTTCTTTTGTAAATGTCTCTAGTCTGTTAAATGGAGAATAAGTTAATGTGTTACCATCACCATCTTTTGTTACGTTACCGTCAGCATCATACTCAAGAGCGCTGTTTTTTGTTCCTTGTGCATCGGTAGTTGCATATGCAACAAGTCTACTTGGATCTTTATCTGAATAATTATATGTCGTTAAACTTGTACCACCCTTCACAAACGATACTTTTGCTGTCTTAATATTATTTAAGCTATCAAACGTATATTCTTCAGAAGCAATACTTTGACCATTTTGATCTTTAGGACATGCTGTTCCAGAACAGTTGTATTGAGAAAGGTTATTCATAATGTCATATGCATAATTTTCTTTTGCACTTAATCCTGAACCTTCTTCATTCGTTCTTGTTCTAGATGAAATATTCATATCCTTTTTATAGGTATAGCTATAAGAAAGTATCCTACTTCTATTTTCAGCAAAATGGCTTAAGTTTTCAAGGGAACCCATCTCATTGTATGAGTAAATAGATTGCGCATTATTTGGAAGTATTTTACTAGAAATTCTACCAAACTTATCATAATAATATTGCTCAACCTGATTATTATTACCCATTGCTCTAAATTCAGTCGCCTCTAATTTACCATTTGTTTTGCTATAATGATAAATTGTTTGGTTATTTGCTATATCCGTAATTCCTATCATGGAACCTTGCAAATCATAATTATAAGATATTTTTTTATTATCTGGATAAGTAACAGATTCTAAACTGTTATCTAAATTATATGTATAATTTGTTTTACCAGTTGCGTCTGTCATAGATAATAATTTTTGAGATAAATTATCGTAAACATAACTTGAATTATATTTACCAGAATCTCCAGCTACTTCCTTTTTGATCATTTGATTAAATGCATTATAAGTGTATTTAATTTCTTTTCCAGAACGTTGTATTTGGCTTACCATATTGCCTTTGTTATCATAAGCATATCTAATGGCATTGCCTGCTGGATCTGAATCACTCATCATCAATCCAAGTTCATTATATGTCCTGTTTCCTAAAACAACTTCTTTCCCATTTTGTAAAACAACGGACTTTTGAATTACTTTATCTTCAAACATTTCATCATAAACATATTTAATACGACGACCATCTGGAAATATTTCAATTAATTTCTGACCAATTTGGTTATAAACATATTTAATTTTATTTCCATTTACATCTACAGATTCCGACGGATTTCCATAAGCATCATATTTATTGCTACTTACACTGTAAAAGCTTTTATCGCTCTTTAATAACTGCGTACTCGCTACTTTATTCATATCATTATAAGTAACTACGCTTATCGGAGATATTTCTCCATCTA
>NZ_WFLM01000014.1 GCF_009208775.1 Silvanigrella paludirubra
TATCTGTTTTTGGAAGAGATATTGTTCTAATTTTAGATACCGCAGGAGAAGCAACGCCTTTTTTAGCGGACTCTAATCCACCTGGTAAATAAATTACATTGATTTTTGTTCCTGTTGGATACGAAATATCTGTAATTAATCCATCTGTAGCAAAATTTTTCTCGCTTAAAGCTTTATATTCAAATTTTACTTCTTGTGATAATGGATTCACTATTGATGTTAATAAACTGTTTGTACTTTTTTTAATTATTGTTAATGGAGCTCCAAATGTAGAACCATTATTATTTTTTATTCTTACTTCAGTATCTGAAGGATAAGCAATTTCTAATTTCTTAACATCATCCCCGTTTACTGGACTTTTATAAACGATGGATTGAATGCGTGCACCTTTTTCATAAGTTAATTCCGCACTAAAACCTTGAACATTTGTAATTTTTCTTAAATTACCAAACGCTCTATCAATTTGCTCAATTCGTCCATCTTTATATTTTAAAGTAACATATTCACTGCCAATTGTTACGTTTAAATCTTTTAATTTATAATATTTTAGTTTGCCCGTTCCAATATCTAGTTTATAGCTACCACCACTTGCTAAACTCAGCATTCCACTTTTTGTATCATAATGACTTAAATTCCAGCTCCAACCTTTTCCTAATCCAAAAGCATCAGAACTAGATAGAGAAGAATAATTTATCGATAAAGAAATTTCTGGATCTTCAAATCCATTCCCAATTACATCTCCTATTTTATATGATAGAGAAAATGCACCTGTTCTTGGATCTACAGATTGAGATAAATCTTTATAATTGTAAGCATCACTTACTGGCTTATTGCTATC
>NZ_WFLM01000015.1 GCF_009208775.1 Silvanigrella paludirubra
GGATTTCAGTTTTATAAACCTTACCACAATTTTCACTTGTTACTTGGCAAATATTATCGCTTAAACGATATATTCTTGCCTTTAATCTTTGAAACGCATTTCCTTGAGCATTTTTTGCGTCTTCATAAACATACTCAATTACTTTACTGCCTGTTCCATTAACTGCTTTTTCCACTTCTCTTAAAGGAAAGTGTACTATGCCATTAAATGTCTTTTCTGCAGGTAAATATTGATACTCTTTAATCATGCCTGAGGCATCTTGAGTTCTTAATATATTTCCTGAATTGTCATATTCTTGCTTTGTAGTCTCGCTACGTTGCAAACCATTTGCATAATATGTTGTTTTTGTTTCTTTTGGAAAGTTATAATTTGGATCTAAGGAATCAAAGCTTTTATTTGCCCATAATGGGTAAGTAAATTCTTTAACTTGAGAATACTCTCCATTTATACGAACTATTTCTTTCATCATTTGATGAAAGTGATTATAAACTCTTTCTGTTGAAATCGTTTTATTATCTGGAGCTTTTTTTGTTTCTACTGTCGAATAAGTATAAGTATTCGGTGTAAAAAATAAAGCATCTTCCCCTTCTTTAAAACCTGTAAATCCATATGCTAAATAATTTGTATTTGTAGATTCATAATAAGTATAACGTATTTCTTCATCACTTGTATCTGTTTTTGGAAGAGATATTGTTCTAATTTTAGATACCGCAGGAGAAGCAACGCCTTTTTTAGCGGACTCTAATCCACCTGGTAAATAAATTACATTGATTTTTGTTCCTGTTGGATACGAAAT
>NZ_WFLM01000016.1 GCF_009208775.1 Silvanigrella paludirubra
CTCAAGGAAATGCGTTTCAAAGATTAAAGGCAAGAATATATCGTTTAAGCGATAATATTTGCCAAGTAACAAGTGAAAATTGTGGTAAGGTTTATAAAACTGAAATCCATCAATATTCTAGTGAAAAAGCAGTAGCTGGAACAGCGACAACTCCTTATTCACTTCCTTCTGTGACTAAATTATTATCTTCTGCAAATGGAAAATGTAAAATAGTACAAAAGAAACAAGATTATTTAGTAGGTAAATCACAAAATATATTAACAAGTAGTTATTTATCTTCTAAGGGAGATCTTCTTGCAAAAGAAGTAACAACAGCAAATGCCTTTACAAATTTAGTAGAGAAAAAATTAGATACGAAGGGTATTGAAGTCTCTTATGAGTATGATGTACTTGGTCGTAAATTAAAAGAAACAGCAAAAGCAGATGGTGCTCCTGCATTACAAACAACTTATTCTTATGTTGTAAATGATCCTACATATGGTGGTTATGGAACAAGTTCTTTGTTAATAACGAAAGCAAATGGATTTAAAGGGGTACAAGTGTATGACTCTTTAGGCCGTGAGTTAGAAGTATATGCACAAAATAATTCAGGAACAACTTTAAGTAAATTAAAAACATATCAATATGGTGTAACAGGACAAAAAGAGAAAGAAACATTATATAATGTAGATTCTCAAGGTAATCCTTTTAAAACTACAATTCAATATAAGTATGATGCAAAAGGAAGAGAAGTTGCT
>NZ_WFLM01000017.1 GCF_009208775.1 Silvanigrella paludirubra
GTTAAGTCGTAACAAGGTAGCCGTAGGGGAACCTGCGGCTGGATCACCTCCTTTCTAGGAATTTTGAGTCTTCTGTAAAGAAGCTCTATTCTAGGTCAATGGAATCGCACTCTGTTTTTGTAATCTTCTTAAGTCAAATAGAAAGCGGCCCGCTTGAGGGTGAGTGGAGACTTGTAAGAGCTCAATTCACAATCATGTAGCAGCCGTTTTTTTCCATGAATTGGGCGCTTAGCTCAGTTGGGAGAGCACCAGATTTGCATTCTGGGGGTCAGGAGTTCGACCCTCCTAGCGTCCACCATGAATGTAGAAAAAAGTTATTTGAAAAGAGAATAAGAAGTAAGAAGAAGAAAAAATAGTGAGAGATCTGGAAACAGATTGAGAATTATTTGGAATGGATTGCTTGAGTCAAACACGAGTGAAAGCTTGTGAGAGGCAAGGGAATTTATTTCATACTTGAGAGTGGAAACAAGGCGAATGATGCCTTTGTGGAAGCGATTAAGGGCGTACGGAGGATGCCTAGGTATCGAGAAGCGACGAAGGACGTGTCAGGCTGCGAAAAGTATCGGCGAGCCGCCAAGAAGGCTTTGACCCGGTAATGTCCGAATGGGGGAACCCAGTCCGCAAGGATTACCATGAACTGAATAAATAGGTTCATAGGAGCGAACGGAGGGAATTGAAACATCTTAGTACCTCTAGGAAAAGAAAACAAACAAGTGATTC
>NZ_WFLM01000018.1 GCF_009208775.1 Silvanigrella paludirubra
ATTTCGTATCCAACAGGAACAAAAATCAATGTAATTTATTTACCAGGTGGATTAGAGTCCGCTAAAAAAGGCGTTGCTTCTCCTGCGGTATCTAAAATTAGAACAATATCTCTTCCAAAAACAGATAGTAGTGATGAAGAAATTCGTTATACTTATTATGAATCCACAAATACAAATTATTTGGCATATGGATTTACAGGTTTTAAAGAAGGTGAAGACGCATTGTTTTTTACACCGAATACATATACTTATTCGACAGTAGAAACAAAAAAAGCTCCAGATAATAAAACGATTTCAACAGAAAGAGTTTATAATCACTTTCATCAAATGATTAAAGAAATAGTTCGTATAAATGGAGAGTATTCTCAAGTTAAAGAATTTACTTACCCATTATGGGCAAATAAAAGCTTTGATTCATTAGATCCAAACTATAACTTTCCAAAAGAAACAAAAACAACATATTATGCAAATGGTATGCAACGTAGCGAGACTACAAAGCAAGAATATGACAATTCAGGAAATATATTAAGAACTCAAGATGCCTCAGGCATGATTAAAGAGTATCAATATTTACCTGCAGAAAAGACTTTTAATGGCATAGTACACTTTCCTTTAAGAGAAGTGGAAAAAGCAGTTAATGGAACAGGCAGTAAAGTAATTGAGTATGTTTATGAAGACGCAAAAAATGCTCAAGGAAATGCGTTTCAAAGATTAA
>NZ_WFLM01000019.1 GCF_009208775.1 Silvanigrella paludirubra
GAAATACTGCGGCAGCAACGGGTGGAGCTCCTTTTTCAGCTGGACTTTCATTAGGGATAATACCTGCAACAACTTCGCAAATTAGCAGCGGATTCTTAATGGCTTCTAGCGGCCTTGGATGTATGTCTGGTCTATTATTTAATGCGGCAATGGGTGGTGATGGTTCTGGTGAGAATGGAGGATATGGTAGAGGTGGTCAAAAGTTAAAACCTAGCGAAGCGGCCAAAGGTGCTGACCACACTTCTTTTAAAACGGATCAAAATGGTAAAGTAACAAGCTATGAAACATATACAAAACAAACCAATCCAAGAAATCCGAATCCTTATGAGGTAAAACGCTTTGATGGTACACACTCCCATAATGGAATGCAACCCCATGTCCATGATTTTAAAACTCCAAACAAAGTAAGAACACCTGAGTTGAATGAGCTACCAAAAGGCTATTAATCTATTAAAAAGGGAATTTAAAAATGCTACAAAATTTTCATGATGCTGAATTATTAGGAATAGAAAAAAATGATAAAAATGATTTTATTATAAAGTTATTATTACAAAATAACATAAAAAATATTATTACTTTTAAAAATGCAGTTTGGTGGAAATTATCTTCATTTGAAAATGAAAATATTCTTGAAGATAAAATTTTAGAATATAAAAAGAGTGACATTCCAAATGATATTATTAAAT
>NZ_WFLM01000020.1 GCF_009208775.1 Silvanigrella paludirubra
TGATTGGGTTATTTTCTGCAAATGTATAACCATTAATGCCACCTTTTCCAAACGGAGAATGGACATCGTATTGCATAAAACGACCTAAAGCAGGATTGTAAGCTCTGTAACCTTGTCCAAGGAATTGGTATCCAGATTTCCCGTCTGTTCGTTCACCGTTAAATCCAAAGCCACTTGTTTTAGCACTTGTTGCTTTTTCAGATAAATCGGATTGCTGACCATACGGTGTATAGGCAAAGTTAGCGTCTAATACTTTACGACCTTCCATGATACGAATCACACTGTGTGCTTGATCCGTTAAGAAAATTTGAGTATTTTGACCAGCTGTTACTTTACCAATAATACGGCCACTTACTTGGAAATAACTTGTCATTATGCCAGCTATGTTCTCATTTAAAACACGAGAACCACTGTAATAGAATTTATTTTCTACATTTCCAGAGTCTTTTTGAGAAACAAGAATGCCAGAACCATTGTAACGATATTCTGTTACATTACCTTCTTTTGTAAATGT
>NZ_WFLM01000021.1 GCF_009208775.1 Silvanigrella paludirubra
CCCTGAAGTTGCAACATCCTGATTAGTTTTCTGATTTTTTTAATGTCGTTCTTGTCTTTTAGCCCGCTTAAAAACTCAGATAAAACATCCTGTCTATCGCCTTCCTGATAAGCCTTAACTTCAATATTCACAACAGCAGCTCCTTATCCATCGGCACATTCAAATGATACTTTATAAAGAATCAAATTTCAAGCCATCAATTGTGATAAGAATGGCAAATCCGTTGTCGATATAATAGCAAGAAACCCCATGATAAGAGTCAAAAAACACTTAAATAAGTACCCAAATCCACACACCATAATGATAGTTATCATAAGTGATTGTTATTGTGCTTAATTTTTAGGCGTTAATTTCGCTCGTTTATAAACAATTTCTGAGCTTTGAGGTTAGGGAAAATTTTTAAATTGTTGCTCTAATGGA
>NZ_WFLM01000022.1 GCF_009208775.1 Silvanigrella paludirubra
GTTAAGTCGTAACAAGGTAGCCGTAGGGGAACCTGCGGCTGGATCACCTCCTTTCTAGGAATTTTGAGTCTTCTGTAAAGAAGCTCTATTCTAGGTCAATGGAATCGCACTCTGTTTTTGTAATCTTTTCTTGTGGGTCTGTAGCTCAGGTGGTTAGAGCGCTTGCCTGATAAGCAAGAGGTCGGCCGTTCAACTCGGCCCAGACCCACCATGTCAAATTACGATTTTGAGTTATTTGAAAAGAGAATAAGAAGTAAGAAGAAGAAAAAATAGTGAGAGATCTGGAAACAGATTGAGAATTATTTGGAATGAGTTGCTTGAGTCGAGCACAAGTGAAAGCTTGTGAGAGGCAAAGG
>NZ_WFLM01000023.1 GCF_009208775.1 Silvanigrella paludirubra
AAGGTAGCCGTAGGGGAACCTGCGGCTGGATCACCTCCTTTCTAGGAATTTTGAGTCTTCTGTAAAGAAGCTCTATTCTAGGTCAATGGAATCGCACTCTGTTTTTGTAATCTTCTTAAGTCAAATAAAGACAAGTCTGAAAAGATTTTCGTTTTTATTGCAAACTTAATTTGTATTGAATGTTGGAGTTATTTGAAAAGAGAATAAGAAGTAAGAAGAAAAAATAGTGAGAGATCTGGAAACAGATTGAGAATTATTTGGAATGGATTGCTTGAGTCAAACACGAGTGAAAGCTTGTGAGAGGCAAGGGAATTTATTTCATACTTGAGAGTGGAAACA
>NZ_WFLM01000024.1 GCF_009208775.1 Silvanigrella paludirubra
AAAAACATATCAATATGGTGTAACAGGACAAAAAGAGAAAGAAACATTATATAATGTAGATTCTCAAGGTAATCCTTTTAAAACTACAATTCAATATAAGTATGATGCAAAAGGAAGAGAAGTTGCTATCATTTCACCAAGCGGAGAGACAAAAGTAACAGAATATAATGACGCAAGTCATACAGAACAAAAATATGTAAAAGCGGTAGATGGAGAAATATCTCCGATAAGCGTAGTTACTTATAATGATATGAATAAAGTAGCGAGTACGCAGTTATTAAAGAGCGATAAAAGCTTTTACAGTGTAAGTAGCAATAAATATGATGCTTATGG
>NZ_WFLM01000025.1 GCF_009208775.1 Silvanigrella paludirubra
AAAAACATATCAATATGGTGTAACAGGACAAAAAGAGAAAGAAACATTATATAATGTAGATTCTCAAGGTAATCCTTTTAAAACTACAATTCAATATAAGTATGATGCAAAAGGAAGAGAAGTTGCTGTCATTTCACCAAGCGGAGAGACAAAAGTAACAGAATATAATGACGCAAGTCATACGGAACAAAAATATGTAAAAGCGTTAGATGGAGAAATATCTCCGATAAGCGTAGTTACTTATAATGATATGAATAAAGTAGCGAGTACGCAGTTATTAAAGAGCGATAAAAGCTTTT
>NZ_WFLM01000026.1 GCF_009208775.1 Silvanigrella paludirubra
TACCCATCCTCCGCTATTTATTCAGTTCATGGTAATCCTTGCGGACTGGGTTCCCCCATTCGGACATTACCGGGTCAAAGCCTTCTTGGCGGCTCGCCGATACTTTTCGCAGCCTGACACGTCCTTCGTCGCTTCTCGATACCTAGGCATCCTCCGTACGCCCTTAATCGCTTCCACAAAGGCATCATTCGCCTTGTTTCCACTCTCAAGTATGAAATAAATTCCTTTGCCTCTCACAAGCTTTCACTCGTGTTT
>NZ_WFLM01000027.1 GCF_009208775.1 Silvanigrella paludirubra
ACAAGGCGAATGATGCCTTTGTGGAAGCGATTAAGGGCGTACGGAGGATGCCTAGGTATCGAGAAGCGAAGAAGGACGTGTCAGGCTGCGAAAAGTATCGGCGAGCCGCCAAGAAGGCTTTGACCCGATAATGTCCGAATGGGGGAACCCAGTCCGCAAGGATTACCATGAACTGAATAAATAGGTTCATAGGAGCGAACGGAGGGAATTGAAACATCTTAGTACCTCTAGGAAAAGAAAACAAACAAGTGATTC
>NZ_WFLM01000028.1 GCF_009208775.1 Silvanigrella paludirubra
TCCATTAGAGCAACAATTTAAAAATTTTCCCTAACCTCAAAGCTCAGAAATTGTTTATAAACGAGCGAAATTAACGCCTAAAAATTAAGCACAATAACAATCACTTATGATAACTATCATTATGGTGGGTGAAAATGGGCATTTATTTAAATGTGTAAATGACTCTTAATATGGGGTTTCTTGCTATTATATCGACAATGGTTTTGCCATTCTTATCACAACTTATGGCTTGAATTTTGATTCT
>NZ_WFLM01000029.1 GCF_009208775.1 Silvanigrella paludirubra
TGGAGCTTCTTCGCTTAATTCTGCACCTTCTGTCGAAGCTGTTTCCAATTGAGCTTCTTCGCTTAATTCTGCACCTTCTTGTGGTGCTGTTTCCAATGGAGCTTCTTCGCTTAATTCTGCACCTTCTGTCGAAGCTGTTTCCAATTGAGCTTCTTCGCTTAATTCTGCACCTTCTTGTGGTGCTGTTTCCAATGGAGCTTCTTCGCTTAATTCTGCACCTTCT
>NZ_WFLM01000030.1 GCF_009208775.1 Silvanigrella paludirubra
TGTTTCCACTCTCAAGTATGAAATAAATTCCCTTGCCTCTCACAAGCTTTCACTCGTGTTTGACTCAAGCAATCCATTCCAAATAATTCTCAATCTGTTTCCAGATCTCTCACTATTTTTTCTTCTTCTTACTTCTTATTCTCTTTTCAAATAACTTTTTTCTACATTCATGGTGGACGCTAGGAGGGTCGAACTCCTGAC